>JBGPNG010000358.1:0-3262 GCA_041487395.1 Dongiaceae bacterium | reverse complement strand
CCCTGGCCTATCTCTCGGGCCGGGGCTTCGCCATGGTGCGCAAGCGCGGCAAGCTGCCGGGTAAAGTGATTCCCTACAACTACGATCTCGAATACGGCGCCGACACGGTGGAGATCCAGGCCGATGCGATAGCGCCGGGACAGCGGGTGGTCGTCGTCGACGATCTGCTGGCGACCGGCGGCACCATGGCGGCGGCGATCGCGCTGCTGCGCGCGGTCGGAGCCGAAGTGGTGGGGGCGGCCTGCATCATCGAGCTCGCCTTCCTCGGTGGGCGCAAGCGCATCGATACGTCGTTCGAATCCGTCGCCTGCTACGAGAGCTGAACCGCGAGGTCAAGCAGCGCGCGATCGCTGCCCCGGGGTCCCATCAGGGATAGGCCGACCGGACAGCCGTTGACCCGGCCGGCGGGCAGGCTGACTTGCGGCAGCCGGACAAGACTGGCGATGCAGGTCAGGCTCAAGGTCCGATCGCGGAAGCTTTGCGAACTCGCCCCTTCAAGACCCCGCAAGGGAGCGATATCCGGCGCGCTCGGCAGCAACAGCACACCGGTGGCCTGCAGGATTGCCGCGAGTTTCTCGGCAAAGACGGCGCGGCGCGGCGCCTCGTCTCCCGCCGGCTGGGCCGCCACACCGCGCGCCCATTCGAAACGCGCGCCGATCTCCGGCCCGAAGCGCGGCCGCATTTTTTCGATCCAGGCGGCATGCGTGTTCCAGATCTCGCGCGCCTGCAGTTTGCGGAAGACCGCCATCCAATCCGCCAACCCGCCGATCTCGACGGCCGGGCGGCGGCCGAGCCGTGCCTCGAGCCTGGCCGCGAGAGGCTCGAAGGCCGCCCGAACGGCGGGCTCCGCCAGCGCGAAGGCATCCGCGATCCGGGCGACGCCGCCGGCGAGCTTCGCCGTGTCTTCGCCCAGCAACACCACGCCGACGCGTTGCATCACGGAGGCTTCGCGGGCGAACCAGCCAACCGTGTCGAAAGAGGGCGCCAACGGCATGACGCCTTCGAGCGTGATGCGGCCGTGGGTCGGCCGGATGCCATAAATGCCGCAGACGGCCGCCGGGACCCGGATGGATCCGCCGGTATCGGAGCCCAGGGCGGTATCGACAACGCCGCCGGCCACGGCCGCGGCCGAACCGCTGGAGGAGCCGCAGGGAATCCGACCCGCGGCGTTGACGTTGACTGGCGTGCCGTAGTGGAAATTCTGGCCGTTCAGGCTATAGGCGAGTTCGTCGGTGATGGTTTTACCCACCAACTCCGCTCCTGCCGTGAGCAGCTTCGCCACGGCGGGAGCGGTCGTCGTCGCGGGGCCATGGCTCGCCAGCCAATCCGGATTGCCGCAGCCGGTGACATGGCCGGCCACGTCATAGATGTCCTTGGCGGCGAAGCGGACGCCCTTCAACGGGCCCACCGGCGCGCCGGACAGATGCACCCGATCATGGCGGATGAACGCGTTCAGAGGATCGGTATCGGCGTGCGCCATCATGGCTCGATCATAGAGCCGGACTAGCTCTTGCACAGCCGGTCCTTTGCGCTAGATTGCCCTTATTCCCGAAAGTGTTGCAGCAAATCCGTTTCCGGAGACAGTCGTCATGAGCAGGACCATCTCGCATTTCGTCAACGGCAAAGCCGTCGAGGGCCGCAGCAATCGCTTCGGCGATGTCTATAATCCCGCGACGGGCGAGGTCCAGGCCCGCGTTTCGCTGGCGAGCAAGGCCGAGGTCGACGCCGCCGTGGCCGCCGCGGCGGCGGCATTTCCCGCCTGGGCGCAAACGCCGCCCCTCCAGCGCGCCCGCGTCATGTTCCGCTTCAAATCCCTGGTCGAGGCCAATCTCGACAAGATGGCGGCCATCCTCACCTCCGAGCACGGCAAGGTGTTGAGCGACGCCAAGGGATCCTGCATCCGCGGCCTCGAGGTGGTGGAATTCGCCTGCGGCATTCCCCATCTCTTGAAGGGCGAGTTCTCCGAGAACGTCGGGACCAACGTCGATTCATGGGCGGTGCGCCAGCCGCTCGGCGTTTGCGCCGGCATTACGCCCTTCAACTTCCCGGCCATGGTGCCGATGTGGATGTTTCCGATCGCGCTGGCTTGCGGCAACAGCTTCGTGCTGAAGCCCTCGGAACGCGATCCGTCGGCATCCCTCCTCATGGCCGATCTGTTGCAGCAGGCGGGATTGCCCGACGGCGTATTCAACGTCGTCCATGGCGACAAGGAAGCCGTCGACGCCTTGCTCCATAACCCGGAGGTTGCCGCCATCAGCTTCGTGGGCTCGACGCCCATCGCCGAATACATCTATCACACCGGCTCGGCCGGCAATAAACGCGTCCAGGCCCTGGGCGGGGCCAAGAACCACATGGTGGTCATGCCCGATGCCGATATGGAACAGGCGACCGACGCCATCATGGGTGCCGCCTATGGCTCGGCCGGCGAACGCTGCATGGCAATCTCGGTCGCGGTTGCCGTCGGCAAGGCGGGCGATGCGCTGATCGAGCGGCTGATGCCCCGGGTGCGCGGCCTCAAGGTCGGCCCCGGTACCGACCCGGAATCGGAGATGGGGCCGCTGGTCACCAAACAGCATTTCGACAAGGTGAAGAGCTATGTCGATCTGGGCGTCAAGGAAGGGGCCAAGCTTCTCGTCGACGGGCGCGGCTTGAAGCTGCAGGGCTATGAGAACGGCTTCTATCTCGGCGGCTGCCTGTTCGACGAGGTAAAGCCCGAGATGCGTATCTACAAGGAGGAGATTTTCGGGCCCGTGCTTTCGGTTGTACGCGTGCCCGACTACAACAGCGCGGTCAAGCTGGTGAACGACCATGAATACGGCAACGGCACGGCGATCTTCACCCGCGACGGCGACGCAGCGCGCGAATTCTCCTCCAAGGTCAGGATCGGCATGGTCGGCATCAACGTGCCGATCCCCGTACCCATGGCCTTCAACAGTTTCGGCGGCTGGAAACGCTCCCTCTTCGGCGATCACCACATGCACGGATCCGAAGGCGTGCGTTTCTATACCAAACTGAAGACGATCACCGCGCGCTGGCCGACGGGCATCCGCGCCGGCGCCGAATTCGTCATGCCGACGATGCGCTGAGCGGCGGCGGCGGCCCGATGACCGCCTCGACGGAGGGCCGCGGCGAGCTGGCGGCGGCGTGACGCTGGCCGGCGTGCCGTGGCTGCAACTCGACAGACGGCGCGGGCGGCCGGGTACCGGGTCGGTTTGATGGCCTCATCCTTCGACAGGCTCAGGATGAGGAGAAAACAAGGGCT
>JBGPNG010000357.1:0-3265 GCA_041487395.1 Dongiaceae bacterium | reverse complement strand
CTGACCCCCGTCCGCCTCGACGATGAACGGGCCGATCGGCTGATGTCGCCGGAACTTGTAGCCGATGAGACGTCGTCCGCGCAGAGCAGCCCACAGCCGGATTTCGGCATCCGGAGGGCTTTGCCGAAGGTCGCGGGCAAATTGGCGCGGCATATCGTGCCTCCTATGGCGATCTCGGCTCGCAGGACCAGCGATCGATCCTGTGGCAAGGCCCTCACCCGGCTCGCTGCGCTCGCCACCCTCTCCCGCGCGGTGCGGGAGAGGGGTCCGCGATTCAGTTGTTTTCATTCGGACCTTAAGTACGCAGGCGCTGGGGGGCGATCGCCGCAAGCTCGACGCCCAGTTCGCGAACATCTTCGGGCAGCTCGCCCCGGTAGAGAAGGCCGGCCAGGCTGCGGCCAAGGGATTCGGCCATCATGATGCCATAGCCGCCTTGGCCGGCGAGCCACCAGAAGCCGGCGGCACCCGGATCTTCGCCCAGCACCGGGCTGCCGTCGGGTGCGAAGGTGCGCAAGCCAGCCCAGCGCCGTTCGACGCGGCGCACCGTCAACACCGTCTTGTTTTCGAACCAGTCGACGAGAAGGGCGACATCGAGCTCTTCCGGCTGTACATCCTGGGCCTCGACAGGCGTCGCGTCGCCGGGGGAGACCAGCAGCTTGCCGGCGTCCGGCTTGAAATAGGCATCCTCCCCGGCGACGCCGAGGACGGGCCAGTCGTGGATATCCATGCCTTCGGGTGCCGGCAGGATGGCCGCGGTGCGCCGCTTGGGCTGGAGCCCGAGGGCGGCCAGGCCCGCAAGTGCGGCGACGGAATCGGCCCAGGCGCCGGCGGCATTGACGATGATGGGCGCGCCGAAACTCTCGCCGCCCGCCTCGACCCGCCATTGTCCGGCCCGCCGTTCGATCCGGCGAACCGGCGCATCGCAGATGAGTTTTCCGCCGCGCGCCGCAAGGCCTTTGAGAAACCCCTGATGGAGGGCGTTCACGTCCATGTCCATCACCTGGGGCTCATAGCCGGCCCAGCGGATATGTTCGCGCCGCAGGATCGGGATCATCTGAAGCGCGCGCTCGACCGTGATCTCGCGGATCTCGTGGCCGCCCAAACCATCCAGCGCCAGCCAGCGATCGAGATCGGCACGATGATCGCCGTCGGCGATGGTGAGTTCGCCCCGCCGCGTCATCAGCGGCCGCTCGGAAAATCCCGGCGGCGGCGATTCGAGAAAGACCGCGCTCGCGACGTTGAAGCGCTGCACGGTCCAATTGCCGATACCAGGCTCATAGAGTGCCGCCGAGCGGCCGGTGCTGTGATAGCCCGGCTGGGATTCGCCTTCGATCACGATGACCCGGCGCTCCGCGGCCAGGAAATAGCCCGCCGCCGCTCCGGAAATGCCGCCGCCCAGGATGAGGATATCGCAATCCATGGCGATCAGATCGCGTAGAGGCGCCGGCGCGCCACGATGGCGAAGCGCAGGCCGAGCAGGATGCAGGCGACGATGAGCCCCGCCGTAAGTCCCCAGGCGATGCCGGCGGCCCCGGCGGCCTTGCGATATCCGAGGTAATAGCAGAGCGGCAGGGAAACGCCCCAAAAGGCGATGGCATATGTCGCCGTCGGCGCCAGGACATCGCCGGCGCCGCGCAGCGCCCCCATGAGTACGCCTTGAATGCCGTCGAACACGACGACCAGGGACAAAATGGCCAACGCCGGCAAGGCCGCGTCGATCACCGGCATGTCGGCCGTATAGATGGCGGCGATGTCGCCGCGAAACAGGCGAAGGCCCAAGCCGATGGCCAGCATCAGCAGGAAGACGAGGCCGACGGCGACCCACCCGGCGTGCCACACCCCGGGCTGGTCGCCGCGGCCCACGGCATTGCCCACGCGCACGGCCGCCGCCGTTCCGAGGCCAAGCGTGAGCATGTAAAAGAAGGAGGTGACGTTGATCGAAAGCTGGTAGGCGGCCAGCGGCGTTTCGCCCAGCCAGCCGGCGATGATCGAGGCACCCGAGAACGCCGTCGTCTCGCAACCCACGGCAAACGCGACGGGCAATCCCAGCAGCAGCAGCTTGCCGATCAGGTGGTAATACCCGGTGAGCGGCGCATGGATCCCGAAACGCTCGGCATCCGGCAGCAACAGGCCGTATCCGGCCAGCGTCAGGAACATCAACCAGCGGGTCAGCGATGTGGCAAGTGCCGCACCCATCGCGCCCATGGCCGGCAGACCCAGATGGCCGAACACGAGAGCCCAGGCGAGGGCGAAGTTGACGACATTGGCGCCGAGCGAGATGGTCATGGCCGCGCGGGGCCGGCTGATGCCTTCGAAGAACGAGCTGGTCGCCAAGTAGAGCATGCCCGCCGGCATGCCGATGGCCCACATCAGCATGGCCTGGCCACCGCCGGCGGCGATATCGTCATTCTCGCCCAGCAGTTTCAACAACAGATCGCCGCGAACGAGTATCAGGGAATAGAACAGGCCGATCCCGAGGGCGAGCAACAGGGCCAGACGCCAAATGCGGCCGCATTCGACGAGACGCCCGGCGCCGTCGGCTTGCGCCGTCAGCACCATGGCCCCGACGAGAAGCCCGATACCGACCGCGAGCAGGATGAGCTGCGGCGCGACACTGATGGCGAAGAAGGCAAGTTCATGCCCGCCGGCGCGCCCGACCATGATGGTATCCACCGCCAGCATGACCACCAGCCCTGCGCGCGCCAGCATCACCGGCAGAGCCAGCGACATGGTGCGGCGGACGTCATGGACGAGCAAGCGGGGCGATATCATCGGGCGGGACAGTATACGAGGGCGGATGGATTTGCAGCCGGGGGTGCGTCTTGCCTGCAACGGTCCATTCTGCGGAGCAAAACCGCTAATCTGGTTGTCGATTCGCCAACCAAGGATCCGAGTTGAAATAACCGAATCGCCCTCTCCTGCACCGCGGGAGAGGGTGGCGAGCGCAGCGAGCCGGGTGAGGGCCTTGCCACAGGATCGATTGTTGGTTCTGCGAGCCGAGATCGCCATAGGGTGCGCGACATGCCACGCTAATTTGCCCGCGACCTTCGGCAAAGCCCCCCGGATGCCGAAATCCGACTGTGGGCTGCTCTGCGCGGACGACCTCTCACCGGCTACAAGTTCCGGCGACATCAGCCGATCGGCCCGTTCATCGTCGATTTCGCTTGCACTAGGCACCGCCTCGTCGTCGAGGCGGACGGGGGGCAGCACAACGAGAATGCTGCCGACGACAGGTGCGGCGAATGGCTCACGCGGCGAGGCTGGT
>JBGPNG010000356.1:0-3268 GCA_041487395.1 Dongiaceae bacterium | reverse complement strand
GGCCCGCTTACTAACATGGCGGGGCCTTGGCGCTCGACGAGCGACGCCGATAAAACGGCGAAATTGGCGAACCCCATCATCCGGGGCTGTCCGCCAAGCCCCGCACCGCTCGGGGGGGGGGATCGTTTGAACAAGAGCCATTGGACCGAGTTTCATCGTCGCTGGTCCCAATTTACACCCCCGTTGCGTCCCAACAAGGAAGTCGCCGAAGCCTTCGGCCAGATCGTCGACCGGCATTCAGAGCGCATTTTGCTGTTGGGTGTGACACCGGAGTTGGCGAATATCGGGGTCGAGACCATCGGCGTCGATCAAAGCGAAATGATGATCGCAAATATCTGGCCCGGCGATACGGCGCGACGCCATGCCGTGAATGCCAATTGGCTGGATCTGCCGTTTGCGAACGCCCAGTTCTCCGCCGCAATCGGCGACGGAAGCTTGAATGCCATAACCTATCCGGGCCCTTATCGCCGCCTCTATGATCAGCTTTCGAAGGTGCTGCGGCCGGGCAGCAGGTTTGCGTTTCGGCTCTTTAAGGCTCCCGATCGGGGCGAGTCGGTCGCGGCGGTTCGCGGCAGCGCCCTGTCGGGCAAGATCCGATCGTTCCACGCCTTCAAATGGCGGCTGGCCATGGCCATCGTCGCCGAGGCCCGGGATCCCAATATCAAGGTGGCCCGGATCCGCGACGTCTTCGATGGCGAGTTCCCCGATCGCGCCGCGCTGGCCAAAGCGGCCGGCTGGCGCCCCGAGGATATCGACACCATCGATATCTACCGAGGTTCCTCGGAAATCTACAGTTTCCCCACCTACGAACAGCTTCTCGCGGCAGCACCCGATTCGTTCACCCAGCCCCGGCTCGTTCCGGTCGGCAGTTACGAACTTGCGGAACGCTGCCCATTGGTCGTCATGGATTTGAAGCCATGAGCGATCGTCCGAGCATCCTCGCCCGGCTTCGCGGGAATGCCGGCATCGCCTGGCCGCCTCTGACGCGCGGCCGGGCCGCCGAGCTCGTCGCCCTCCTCCATTTGCTGGACGAAACGCAATGGATGACGGCCGAGGAACTCGCCAAGCGTCAGTCTCGGCAGCTCGCACTCCTGTTGCCGCACCTGGCTCGCCAATCTAAGCAATTCCAGCGCCGCCTCGAAGATGCGGGTCTACGGCCGGACGATCTGGCCACCAAGGAGGAGCTACCGCGCCTGCCGGTCCTGCGCCGGCGCGGTCTTCAGGTCTCTCCCCAGGATCTCTACTGCAAGGATGTCCCGCAGAGCCATTTGCCGCTCGGCGAAAGCCGCACCTCGGGCTCTACCGGCGAGCCGGTGGCGATACGGCGAACGCTGGTGAGTCAGCTTTTCTGGCGGGCCTTGAATATTCGCAGCCAATCATGGCAAGGCCAGGATTTCGCCAAACATTGCACGATCATCCGGCCGCAAGTCACCTCCTACGCGATCAACAAGGATCGCGGCGCCCCGTTGAACCAGCTTTTCGACACCGGCCCCTCGCAGGCTATCCCCATGACGACCGACATCAAGCAACAAGTGGAATGGATTTCCGAGTTCAAGCCCGAGAGCCTGATCGTCTATCCGACAAATCTGGACGCCATCACCCAACATTGCGGCCGCCACGACATCAAGCTGCCGGGCCTGGAGAAAATCCTGACCATCGGGGAAACCCTGTTACCCAGAGTTCGGCAAGCGGCGGAGGCAACGCTGGGTGCCATTGTCGCCGACAAATATTCCTCGCAGGAAGCCGGCGTCATCGCCGCGCAATGCCTGGAGAGCGGCCTCTATCACCTGATGTCCGAAAGCCTGATCGTCGAAGTGCTGAAGGACGACGGAAGTCCTTGCGCCGAGGGGGAAATCGGCCGGGTTATCATCACCGACCTGGTGAACTTCGCAACCCCGATCGTGCGCTACGACATCGGCGATTATGCCGAAGTTGGCCCCCCCTGCACCTGCGGGCGCGGCCTGCCGACGCTAAAGCAAATCCTCGGACGAGAACGCAATCTGCTCGTGAAGCCGGACGGCACGCGCCATTGGCCGCTGGTGGGGTTCGCCCGCTTCCGCGACATCGCGCCCATCCGCCAATATCAATTCATCCAGCATGATCTCGAACGGATCGAAGTCAGGCTGGTCGCGGAGCAGGCGTTGACCGCCGCCCAGGAAGCGGATCTTGCCGCCGTCATCCGACAGGCGCTGGGCTTCCCCTTCGCGCTCCAATTCACCTCTTTCGACCATGAGATTCCCCGGTCGCCGGGCGGAAAATTCGAGGAGTTTCTGTCCCTGGTACCGGCGGCGGGGCTGGCCCCGGCGAACTGAGCGCCCTTCAATTCGACCCGATCAGAGGCAGTTCGATGCGCATCATAAGGCCGCGCCCGGGCCGGTTCTCGGCCCGGATCCCGCCACCCAGCGCCTGGAGATATCGCCGCGCCATCCAGAGGCCGATGCCGGAGTGAACCCCGCCCTCCTGGCCCGCTTCACCGCCCGAGCGAACGGAGAAACCGCGCTCGAAGATGCGCTCGAGATGCTCCGGGGGGATGCCGGGCCCGTCGTCGGCAACGGCGATCTGGGCGCGTTCGTCGGCGCGCGACAGCTGCAGTTCGACGCGACTGCCCGAGGGGCTGAAACCGATGGCGTTGTCGAGCACCGCCTCGACCGCCGTCTCGATCAATTCTTCGCTGCCCAGAACCGTGAGCCCATCGGGTATGTCGGTCGTCAAGATCACGCCGCGTCCTTCGGCGATGGTCTGATAGGCCTTCGTCATGCCGCGCAATAACTGGCTGAGGTCGACCGGATGGCGCGGCGGGTCGAGAAGCTCGGCCACCGATTCATCCAGGCGGCGCGCATCGTCGACCAGGTTGTCCAATCGATCGACCGCCTGCTCCATGACCTCGCCCGCCCGCCGGCCGCGCAGGTTTCCCTCGACCAGCGCCCGGCGCAGCGGCTCGAGAGATTGGCGCATGATGGCGATCGGCGTCTTGAAGGCGTGGGCATTGTCCTCAGCCCGCCGGCGGATGCTCTCGGCCGTCTGGCCCAATGTGGCGACCAGGCGATCGAATTCTGCCGCCACGCCATCGAGTTCGGCAATTTCGTTCTGTTCGGCGAAGCCAGGTTTTGTATTGCTGCCCAGGCGAAGGTCCCGCGCCATGCTTTCGAAGCGAAGCACGCTGCGGCGAACGAGGAGAAAAACAAGGAGCGTGACACCGGCCAGGCCGACATAGATTCCCGCCGCCAGCTCGACCTCGAAGCGCCGCCAATAGGGGGTACCGAGTGCC
>JBGPNG010000355.1:0-3281 GCA_041487395.1 Dongiaceae bacterium | reverse complement strand
GATTCAAGGCGGCGAAGCGCATGCAGGTGCACGACCGGTCTAGGGTGTGGTCGGCTGGGTCGTCGAAGGTTGGGATTGGCCCGCAGGTGGGGTATTTTGCGGTTGGCTTTGCGGCTGGTTGACCGGCGGCTGTTTGCTGCTGCCCGTGCTGCCGAAGATGAAGCGGCCGACGAGATCGACGAGATTGACCGGATCCTGGGTCGCGGTGATCTCGCCGCCGTCGGCGATCAACTTGTCGTCACCGCCGGGTTCCAGCGCCACATAGTTATTGCCGAGCAGGCCGTCGGAGGTGATCTTGGCCAGGGTATCTATCGGCAATTTGACCGATCGGTCGATGCTCAGATGGATGACGGCGAGATAGGTGGCCGGATCGAGCTGCATCGCGACGACGCGTCCCACCTTGATCCCGCTGAGCCGAACCTCGCCGCCCAAGGCCAGGCCGTCGACCCGGTTGAACTTGGCTTTCACATCGTAGCCGTCGACCCGCTGATAACCGCTGGTATAGGTGAAATAGAGGAAGAGGCCCGCGACGATAAGAACGACGGCCCCGATGATGGTCTCGATGACACTGCGGCGCATCGATCTTCTCCGTCGTAACGCCTATTCCGGCGTCCAGGGCTGATAGTCGCCCGTCGCTGGCGCGCGGCGTCCGCCGGCCAGAGTGTGGCCCGGAGGACGATAAGCAAATTCGGTTCCGGTCAGGTTGGGCAGATGTTCCTTCTGCCATTCATAGCGCGGGGCGTCGGCCTTCGGGGGCTCTGCCTGAGAGCCGTGCAGCCAGCCATGCCATTCGGGCGGCACGCGCGTGGCCTCGACCTCGCCGGCGTAGATGACCCAGCGCCGCTCGCGGCTGCGACCCCGCAGAGGCCGGCCGCGGTAGTAACGGTTGCCAAAGGCATCACGGCCGACATAGCGGCCGCGCAGCCAAGTGAAGAGACGCGTGCCCAGAGACATGACCATTCCGTATGGGGCCGCGATCCCCCAGGCCCGCGGCGGCGCCGGAAATATGACATTGCCGGCGTCGGACTGTCCAGTCATGCTGCGCTGCGTCGGCCTGTTTGGTGGCCTGGCTTTGGAAAAGCCGAGCGCCAGGTCGATTCTCTTCATCCTCATGCGGCAGTTGTCGACGCATGAGGGCAAATCGAAGCCTCATTCCTGCCGCCTCGCCCCTATCGCCTTATCCATGGACTCAGCCTCGCCGACGCTGCTCGCCTCACCTCCCCGCCGGATATGGCTGGGGTCGGCCTTGATTGCCGTCACGGCCGTCAGTTTCGGGCTTATCACCACTGCCTCGCGTTTCGCTTATGGCGCGGGCAGCAATGCCGAAACCCTGTTGCTGTTCCGCTTCAGCTGCTTTGCCTTGCTGATGCTGCCGGTGCAGCGCTTGCGGGGCGCTTCGCTCAGCCTGCCTGCCGGCGCGTTGTGGCCCACTCTGGCGATGGGGTTCTTTCTCGCCGCCTTGTCGGGCTGTTATCTGGGCTCCGTCGCCTTCATCCCGGTCGGACTCGCCGTGGTGCTGCTTTACACATTTCCCTTCATGGTCGCGCTGCTTTCGGTCTGCTTCGGGCGCGAAAGAATGACGCTGCCCAAGACCGCCATCATGGGTGCTGCTTTCGCTGGCGTGCTGCTGGCCGTGGGAGCCAATAGTTCTGTCTTCGATCCGCGCGGCATCGCACTCGCGCTTCTGGCGGCGGTCGCCGATTCCTTCGCCATCGTCATCGGCAGTGTGTGGGTGCGCCGATTCGATCCGCTCCAACTCACTCTCTATGCCTGCCTCTGGCCGGTGCCGGCGATCGGGGCATATCTGTTCTGGAGCGGCCGGTTTCATCTGCCGGCGACCGATATCGGAATTGCCGGGCTGGTCGCCGCCACCCTGCTGTTCGTGCTGGGCAATGTCTGCTGGATGCTGGGGATGCGCCTGCTGCCGCCGATCCGACTTGCTCTCATCTTCAATCTCGAGGCGCCAACCAGCATCGCCGCCGGGGCGCTCGCCCTGGGCGAACCCTTCGGCTGGCGCCAGTTGAGCGGTGCCGCCGTCGTGCTGGGCGCCGTCGTCGCCCTCGGGCTGATCGACCGCCGGCGTATGTGATGCGCCTGCGGCCTTTTCTGGTATACCAATTTGTACTAAACTTCGGCCCAGGCGGCCGATCGTGCGGCAACGACAAGGAGGTTTTATGCTGCCATTCGAGACAAGCGAATATCTGACGCGCATCGGCAAGACGAAGGAGCGCATGGCCAAGCGCGGCGTCGACGTGCTGCTCGTCGCCGATCCGGCGAACATGAATTATCTGTCCGGCTACAACGGCTGGTCCTTTTATACGCCGCAGGTCGTCGTGGTCGTCGATGCGCTGGCCGAGCCGCTCTGCATCGTGCGCGGCATGGATGCCAACGGCGCCAAGGTCACCACCTTTTTGAAGCATGAGAACATCATCGGCTACCCCGACCACTACGTACAGTCCTCGGAACGCCACGCGATGGACTACGTTGCCGACATGCTGAAACAGCGTCGGCTCGACAAGAAGCGCATCGGGCTGGAGATGGACGCGTATTACTTCACGCCGCTGGCTTATGAAGCCCTGAAGCGCAACCTGCCGAACGCGACCTGGGTCGATGCCAATCTGCTGGTCAACTGGGTGCGCGCGGTCAAATCCCCCAAGGAAATCGAATACATGGCCCAGGCCGGCCGCATCATGGAGCGGTTGATGAAAGTGGCCATCGACGCGGTCGAACCCGGCCAGCGCCAATGCGATGCGGCGGCCAAGATCTATCACGCCCAGATCACCGGCACGCCGGAGTTCGGCGGCGACTATGCCGCCTTCGTGCCCATGCTGCCCACCGGTGCCGGCACCTCGACGCCGCATCTCACATGGACGGACGCCAAATTCGTCAAGGGCGAGCCGACGATCCTGGAGCTAGGCGCGGTCCGTCATCGCTATCACTGCCCCATGGCGCGCACCGTCTTCCTGGGCAAACCGCCGCAGAAACTGGCGGACACGGCAAGCGTGGTGCTGGACGGCATCGCCGCCGGGCTGGATGCGGCGACGCCCGGCGCCACCTGTGAGGAAGTCGAGGGCGCCTGGCGCCGCACCATCGCCAAGCACGGCATCGTCAAGGAATCGCGGGTGGGATATTCGACCGGTCTCAATTATCCGCCCGATTGGGGCGAGCACACCATGAGCCTTCGCCCCGGCGATAAATCGGTTCTGGAACCCAACATGACATTCCATCTGATCGCGGGAATATGGATGGACGATTGGGGCATCGAGATCAGCGAATGCTTC
>JBGPNG010000354.1:0-3292 GCA_041487395.1 Dongiaceae bacterium | reverse complement strand
GGCGTCGCTTGGTGCGGAAGTAAAAACGGACGTGGAGGGCAACGTCTGCGAGGATTGCGGCGCGCTGAACCCCAGCTGGTATCCCTTCCCGCGGTTTCGTTCTCTGGAGGCTTTCGGACGCCGGCCCCAAGCCGCCGAGTTCGCCGCGCAGTCCGTCATCGGCCGGCATCCGAAACCCTTCACAGATTCAGACATCGCCTTGTTACTCGATCACCTCGTCGGCGCGGTGGGGTCGCCCCTGGGATGGAGCCCGCAAAACCCAAGGACCGCCCCAAGGGGCGGTCCTTTACATTATCGCCGGGCGGTCAGTGCAGTCGGGCCAGGATCGATCCTCCCGCCATCAGCACGGATGGCGCAGGCCGTCAAAGCCGAGATAGGTGCCTGACGCCGGATCGTACGAGCGGTAGCGCTGCGCACAATAGGCGGGGTCGCCGCCACCGGCGACGTAACCCTGGCGATAGCCAGGCGCATAGGCATAGCCGGGCGCTTCATAGCCAGGCTCGTAGCCGCCATAGCCGTAGCCGTAGCCGTAACCAGGGTAGCCGTAACCAGGGTAGCCGTAGTAGGGCCTGGCGCCGAGAATCGCTCCGCCAATGATCGCGCCGGCGGCAAGGCCGATGCCCGCACCGACAAAGCCGCGACCGCGATACCGCACGGCTTCGACCGTCGGCGTCACGGCGTCGTGCAGTCCGAGCGGCGCCGAGATGGGCAGAGCGGCGGCCGGCGAACCGAGCCACGGCGCGGAGGCCATCAACGCGACGGCAATGATTTTAGACGACATGTTCATGACGATTTCTCCAAATGTCTATTTTGAGAAAACGCGGTCTCGCTTGAGCGAGAGAGCGTTGTGGTAATGAACAATGCGCTGGCACGTCGTCAGTTCCAATTTTCTGCCGCAATTCATCACGTGCGCCGCTTCATTCGATCTTTTGCGATCATTTTGTCGGTCGGGAACAAATGGGACGTGGTCCGCGTTGATTTCAGTGTTGGCAACGATTCAGCCATGAACCCGCCGGGGGTAAAGTCCGGCGGGTTCTTTATGTCACGCCGGGGTAATCCCGGAGCAGCGTCTCAAATAGAGCCAACTAGACAAGGACAAGCCCGATGATCAGGCACCCCCACATTGGGATGGCATTTACCTTCGCCCTTATCGCTTCGACCGCATGCATTTCGGTCAAGGCCATCGCTCAGCAGGCCGCGCCAGACCAGCAGAGCCAGCGGCAGGAGTCTCCTACCGCCACTACCGCCACGCCCGACCCGGCTGAGCAGACTGCCCGAGGCCGACTTGCCGACGCTAAAGCAGTTTTGAAGCTCTCGACGGAGCAGGAGAAACTCTGGAGTCCGGTCGAGGATGCCGTGCGCAACCTGCAAGAACGAACTCGCGATCTCCGCTCCTCATTTAGCGATGTCCGTCCGAATGATCAGATTGAACGGCTTCGTCGCCTGAGCGAACTATCCACTCAGCGTGGGGATGCGTTAAAGAGGCTGGCGGATGCGGTCCAGCCTTTGTGGGCTACCCTATCGGACGAGCAGAAGCGCGATCTGCCCCGTTTTGTCGGCGTTGCCGCAGAGCGAACCGACCAAGATCGAATGATGGGTCGCGGACGCAATTCTAGCGACGATCGCAGCGTGGGTCGCCAACGCTACGGCGGTGGTTGGCGCGACGACGACCGTCACTATGGCGAGGATAGTCGCCATGGATCGAGCGATGATGGCCGACGTCAAGGACGCGACGACGTGCAAGGCTTGCGTGACCGCGACGACGACCAGCGCCGCGATCGTGTCGACGGCTACTCCCGCTGGGGATCGCAAGACCAAGACGATGTCCGACCGCGATCGCGGGAGTGGGATCGCAATCGACGCGGCTTCGACCGGCGTTCAGAGCGTGACCGTTGCCGATGCTACGATCGCGACTGAACGCTGTACGGCTTTAGCCTCATGCGTTGGCCTAGACGGTAGTCATCGGTCAATTCGGGATTATGCATGTCTCCTGTACCCCCGATAACTGCCATGATGTTGCAGCGCCGCGAATGGCAGAAAGGTGCCAGGAACGGCCGTCAGCCAAGGTTACTCGATCACCTCATCGGCGGTGGCGAGCAGCGACGGCGGCACCGTGAGGCCGAGCATCCTGGCAGTCTCGGCGTTGATGACCAGCTCGAACTTCGTTGACTGCACGACCGGCAGGTCTGCCGGATTCGTGCCCTTGAGGATGCGGCCGGTGTAGACGCCAATCTGACGAAACGCATCCGCGATATCGGCGCCGTAGCTCATCAAGCCGCCGGCTTCGGCGAACTCACGCAACGAAAATGTCGCAGGGATGGCGTGGCGCGACGCCAGATTCACCAATTGGACACGGCGATTGCCGAAGAATGGATCCCCGGCAACGAAGAGAGCGTCGGGGCGCTCGCGCTCGATGTTTGCGAACGCCTCATTGATCTCGCGGCTGGTGCTGGCATTGAGGATTTGAATTTTCACGCCCATGTGGCGGGCAGCCGGTTCAACGGCTCGCACCGTGCGCTCCGTGATCGCAGCATTGGCCGGATTGACGAGGACCGCCACACGAGTGGTGGCGGGCACGACCCCTCGCAGCAACTCCAGTCGCTTTGCCACCAACTCGGCACTGAGAATATTGATGCCCGTCAGGTTGCCACCAGGCCGGGCGAGGCTCGCGACAAGGCCAAGCCCGACCGGGTCTTCGGCAACAAGGAAGACGATGGGGATCGTCGTGGTCGCCCCCTTGGCAGCGAATGTAGAAGGGGGCGCTGTGGTCACGATCACGGCCACACGTCGGCGAACCAATTCCGCCGCCAGGGCCGGCAGCCGATCGAGTTGATTGTCGGCCCAGCTGTAATCGATCGCGACGTTCTCGCTCTCGATAAAGCCGATTTCTTTCAGGCCTCGACGAAATCCGCGCACGCGGTCTGCGGATCCCTCAGGGGATGCGGGGTTAAGAAACCCAACCACTGGCATCGTCGGCCGTTGCGCGCGCGCGGCGAGCGGCCACGCCGCTGCTCCACCGATAAGACCGAAAAACTCCCGCCGCTTCATGTCAGCCCCAGGCTGCGGACAGGTCATCGTATAGGCTCGCACTCGCACATTGGAAGAGGGTTGGATCGCCCTAAGGTGCACCCCGGCGCGCCCCTGGCCAATGTCGCATAAGGGTCATTCGCGACCGGGTCGAGCCAGCAGCAGGTCCGGCCATGTCCGCTATGCCGCCGAAAGCGGATGGCTTCGAGCTCAATCAGATCTACTACAAAGGCGGCGGGCCGACGGTGCAGGACGTGCTGGCCGG
>JBGPNG010000353.1:0-3313 GCA_041487395.1 Dongiaceae bacterium | reverse complement strand
GTGGGTGCGGAAGACGCCGACCGGTTTGCCGGACTGCACGAGCAAGGTTTCGTCGTCGGCCAGGGTCTTCAGCGTGGCCACGATACGGTCATAGCAGCGCCAATCGCGCGCCGCGCGGCCGATGCCGCCGTAGACCACCAGCTCCTGCGGCTTCTCGGCGACTTCCGCATCGAGATTGTTCATCAGCATGCGCATCGCCGCTTCGGTTTGCCAGCTTTTGGCCGAGATCTGGTTGCCCCGCGGGGCGCGGATCTTGCGTTCGTTGTCGAGCCGGGGGTTTGCCGTGGTCATCGTGGGCCTCGCTTTCTTGGGACGCCAGCTTGTATATACAACTTAGCGCCCGCCGTCGAGCCGCCGGCGGCGTTCAGCGGAAAGTTTGTCGGCCGGCCAGGCGATAGCGGCTGCCCGGATGGACCAGGCGCGCCCGCGACACGATCTGGCCCTGGCACCAGATACGGCGCGTCAGCACGAGGCAGGGCTCGTCTGCCGGGATCGCCAATAATTTCTGCTGGCGGCGATCCGGCAGCAGGGCCTCGACGGCATGTTCCACGATATCGGGGGCGCGCAACGCCATGAGATACTGGTTCGGCGTCGCGCGGCTGAAATCCTGCTTCAGGTAATTCGGTGCGAAGGACGGGCTGACGTGCCGATCTTCGATTTGCACGGGCATGTCGTTCTCGCGATGGAGCAGGAGGCTGTGGAAAAGCCGCGCACCCGGCTTGACCGCAAAGGCGATCGCGACCTCGGCCGTCGCCCAGTTGGCGGCAAGCAGCAACACATCGACGCTGTATCGGCCCCCGCGGGCGGCAATCTCCTCGGCGATGTTGCGGACATCGAACAAGGCCGATTCCGGCTTGGCCGCGGCGACGAAGCTGCCCGCGCCCTGGACGCGGCGCAGCACGCCTTCGGCGGTCAGTTCGCGCAATGCGCGATGGGCCGTCATGCGGCTGACGCCCAATTCGCGCGTCAATTCGTTCTCGGATGGCACCTGCGCGCCTTCGACCAGCGCGCGAGCGGCAATGCGTTCGAGGATATGGCGCTTGACCTTGCGATAGAGAGGTTCGGGCGTCACTGGGTCTTCAGCACGAGATGAAAATGCGTATCGTCGATCCGCACCAGCTTGCCGGTCAGCAGGGGTGATTTGTAAAAGACATCGACGCCGGTAATGCGCTGGGCATCCGCCGGGGCGAAGGCGAGCATGGCGTCGAGGGTCCAATCGTTCGGGCCGGGCGTGCGCGTTGATTCTGCGGCGCCCAGGGGATGTACGGCCCAGCGGACGGCGATGGGGGTGGCCGGAAGGTTGATGAGCTTGGCGAGGGTCGCGACGTCGCTGCCCTGCGTGGGCGACGTGCCTTCCCCATGAGGGCGAAACAGGATCGCCAATACCAATGCCGCCATCAGCATGCCCACGTAAATAGCGCGCCGGCGCGGATCGAGGCCGCGTTTGCCCGGGCTGGACGGGGCGGGGCGGGGCTGGTCTTGCATGAGGGGATAGTCCATTGTTCCCGCTATGGGATCAACGGACTTGCACATGGAACTCTATCGCTTCCGCGCCGGCTCATCGCCACTTTTGGTCAGCATGCCCCATGTGGGAACGCATATCCCGCCGAGCTTGGCTGCCGATATGACCGAGGCCGCGCTCGCCGTTCCCGATACGGATTGGCATGTGGATCGGCTTTACGATTTCCTCGACCATCTTGGCGCCGGCGTGCTGCAGGCGACCCATTCGCGTTACGTCATCGATCTCAACCGGCCGCCGACGGGCGAGGCGCTATATGCCGGCGCGCGCAACACCGAGCTCTGTCCGGCCAGCCTGTTCGACGACCAGCCGATCTACAAGCCGGGCCGGGCGCCCGCTGCGTCGGTCACCGCGGAACGGCGCAATCTCTATTGGCAGCCCTATCATGACAAGCTCGCCGTCGAACTGGCGGCGTTGAAAGCGCGCCACGGTTTTGCGCTGTTGTTCGATGCCCACTCCATCCGCTCCCGCGTGCCGCGGTTCTTCGAGGGAAGGCTGTGGGACATCAATATCGGCACCGGCGACGGTGTCGCGGCTTCGCCCGCGATCAGCGATGCCGCCATGGAAATTGCGGGCGCTACCTCCGCCTACACGAGTGTGCTCAATGGCCGGTTCAAGGGCGGCTATATCACCCGAAGCTACGGCCGGCCGATCGAAGGCATCGAGGCGATCCAGCTTGAACTGTCCCAGATCGTCTATATGGAGGAGGATTCACCGTTCCGCTTCCGCGAGGATCTCGCCACCGGCGTGCGACCGGTGCTGCGGGGGATCCTCGCGGCGATGCTGGCGGCCGGCGCTAAGCGATATCGTGGAGCGGCAGCAGCTCGTACGGCGGTTTGAAGCCTTTCAGCTTCTCCATCCGCGACATCCAGGCCGTGATGTTGGGATAGACCGCGAGATCGAAATTTCCCTCCTTGGCGAACGCGAGGACGCCGTAACAAGCGATATCGCCGATGGTGGGTTCGACGCCGGCGACGAATTTGCTCTTGCCCAGGAGAGCCTCCAAGACCTTCAACCCATTGTCGCCGTAGTCCCGGATATACATCGCGACGGCGGGATCGAAGGTCAAGAACCCGCGGACGGCACCGCGGGTGCGGAAGATGCCGGGTGCCAGGCGATCGGCATCCCAGAACAGCCACTCCCGGGCCCGGGCCCGCTGCTGAGCGTTCTTGCCGCCGAACTTCTTATATTTGTCGGCGAGGTATTCGAGGATCGCGCCGGACTGGCACAGCGTCAGCGCGCCGTCGATCACCGCCGGAACCTGGCCATAACGATTGATCTTCAAATACTCAGGCGAGCGCTGGACGCCGGCCCGCAGGTCTATATGTTTATAGGCGAAAGGCATGCCGCAAAGCGCGAACATGAGCGCGACCTTGTAAGTCGGGCCGCTGAAGGCGGCCCCGTGAAGCGTCGGCTTCGCCGCCGGCCTGCTCGCGGCCTTGCGCGCCGGCTTTGCTTTCGTTCTGACAGCACGAGCGGGCTTTTTCCCGCGCGTCGATTTCTTCGCCATGATGATCCCCTGCTGATTTTTCGTTGGCGCGATTTTATACCTGATTCACCACGCCGATGACTCAGATTCTTTCCCTTGGAATTGTCACGATAGCGTGTCCGGTCGGCCACTGCGAACCCGACCGACGCAGCGATTGGCGCCCATGAGATAGGCGAGTTCGGCCGGACGCTCGATATCGAAGATGGCGAAATCGGCGACCATGCCGACCTCCAGCGTGCCATGGCTGTCGGCGAGACCGAGAGCCGCCGCCGCGGAGCGCGTGACGCCAGCAAGTGTTTCTTCCG
>JBGPNG010000352.1:0-3330 GCA_041487395.1 Dongiaceae bacterium | reverse complement strand
CTGACGAACGAAGCTGCGTCCGAAGCGAGGAAAACAACAGGCCCCGCAATCTCCCTCGTCGTGCCACGCCGGCCTAACGGCGTCATTCGCTTCACTTCCTCGTTTAGAGTCGACTCCGCGTGACGTACTTCTGTCCCCACCATGTCGTTCGTCGTGTAGCCAGGGTTCACGGCATTGACCCGAATATTGTGGGCGCCCCATTCGACCGCAAGCTGGCGGCAAAGCTGATCGACGCCGCCTTTGGAGGTACCGTAAGCCACGAGTTTGTTGAATCCGACCATGCTGGCAGTCGAGGAAATCAATATGATTGAGCCGCCGCGGCCCTGGGCGATCATCTGTCGGCCGGCAGCCTGGGCGCATAGAAAGGCGCCAGTCAGATTAACGGCAAGGGTTTCCTGCCATTGGGGATCTTCGACATCGATCGCTGGTCCGTGCCGGGCGATGCCGTGGCTGACCACCATTGTGTCGAGCCTGCCATAGAGGGCAACGGTCTCGGACACCAGTCGGCGGCAGTCCTCGCGCTTCACCGCATCAAACAGGATTGAGTGGGCCGCGCCGCCGCGGTTGCGGATTATGTTCGCCGTTTCCTCGATGCCTGCTTTCGACCGACCGGCAACGACTACGGTGGCTCCGGCCTCGGCCAACGCTGCAGCCATGCCACGGCCAAGTCCGCGTCCCGCACCCGTGACGATGGCAGTTCTGCCGATCAGATCGAAGTCTGCGTAAGGCATTCTCTCGCTTCCCAAATGTGCTCAGTCAATAAGACTCAACATATGGGTCACTGAGGGCGGCCAGCTGTCCAGCCCCTGATTGCGCAGCCGGGTGTCATGTAACAGTGGAATGGGGTATTGATCCAGCCGGACGCACGAATAGCCACGGTGGAGCGGGTGTCCGGCGGCGGGATGAGCCATGCTCCCAGAGCTGGCGGCCGGTATCCGGAAAATAATCCAGGGGGACGGCATTTCAACTTTGTGAAGGGAAGCACCCTCGGTCAGGGCTGAGGGATACGCGCTCCTGTCGACAAGAAGCGGCCTCGATCTCATTTTCTTGCGTCCTGCAAGGTCTCGATATTGTGCTTTAAGGCAGGGCGGAGATGGAGCGCAGCCGAGACAACTTCTCACGCCAGATCTTGGTTCCCAGAACCTCGCTATTGACGACGCCAGCGGGATCTCGCCCCTCCGCAACGGCCACTATCGCCTTAATATTTGTATCAGCGAGCCGCGCATCCAGATTGTCTGTCCAGTTGAGCGCGTGGGCCGACAGCACGACGTTGTCGAGCTTGAGCAATGGATCGTCTTCATCAGGCGGCTCCTTTTCCAGGACATCGAGTCCGGCACTCGCAATTCGGCGATCCCGGAGGCATTCAACCAAGGCCTTCTGATCGATGACTTTCCCTCGCGCGGTGTTGATCAAGAAGGCCGTTGATTTCATGAGCCCCAAGCGCTCGGCGTTGATGAGATGGCGGGTCGCCTCCGTCAGAGGCACGTGGAGTGACACGACGTCGGCCTGCCGCAGCAGCGTCTCGAGCCCCACGAGCTCCACCCCCAGTGCCGCGGCGGCATCGGGCTTGACCAGTGGATCATGGGCGATGATCCGCATTTGCAATGGCGCCACGAGTCGCGCAACTTCGCCACCAATGCTGCCGAGGCCTACGAGGCCGAGTGTTTTTCCGGTTAGATCGATGCTGAGGCAATCCGCCAGGCGCGACCATTCCCGGGGTCCCTTCAGGCTGATGTTGTGCTTGTCTATCAGGCGGGTAGCGACCGCGAGCATCAGCGTCAAGGCTCCCACCGCTGTCGGCCGGCGCACCGCATCGCTGGCGATGGCGACGGCAACGTGGTCGGCGGTGCAGGCCGATACGTCTACATCGTCATAGCCGGCGCCGGCGCGCGCGATCAGCGCGAGCCGGCCGCCACCGGGCAGGCTGTCGCGATTGACTTTCGCTTCCCCAGTGGAGGTGACAAGCACGTCGATGTCGGCGAGATCGGCAGCACTGATGACGGGCACCCGCGGCAGAACTTTGATTTCGATGTTCCGGCGGGCCTTGAGCGGCGAAATGTCATAGCCCTTGAAGGCCGGAGTGCCGTCAGGGCGGAAGAACACGTTGGTGAACGCGACACGAAGCTTGGCCATGATAGGTTTCCGTCCTGCAATTCGCTGCCATCGTCGAAGCAATGCCCCGGTGGCAGCTTATAAGCCTGCGCGCTGGCTGCCAGCGAGCGGTGCCCGCCCTGGGCAGCAGTCATTCCCGCAACCTTGGCCTGCGCCTCAATATCCGGCTTCGGCCATGCTGCCCTCAATGAATCGTTGTCCAACAATTGAGCATATAGTAGAGGCAGGATCGGCGCCACGGTGGCATCGGGAATTCGACCGGGAGATGAGACCATGAGCATGGCAGCGGACTTGCGGACTAAGATCAGATCCGGCCAGCTGGTCATCGGAACTTGGCTTACGGTTCCGCACTACATGGTGGCCGAGACGGTCGCCCAGGGAAACTTCGACTTCCTTCTCCTGGACGGGGAGCACGCGCCTGTCCCACCCGATACCATTGGCGAGCTTCTGCCGGCGACGGACCTTCGACACAGCCCGGTGCTCTACCGCGTTCGCGCCAACAGCGAGGACCTGATCAAGGGGGCAGTGGACGCCGGTGTAGCCGGAGTTTGGGTGCCCTTCATCAATTCGCGAGCGGAGGCCGAGCGCGTGGTTCAAGCGGTGAAATATCCGCCGGTCGGGCATCGGGGATTCGGACCCTGGCGGGCATCGAACTATTATCTGGATGTGGCCCGCTATGTCGCGGAGGCTAACGCGGAAATGTCCATCGCCCTGCAGATCGAAAGCGTGGAAGCGGTCGGCAACATCGATGCGATCGCAGCCGTGGCGGAGGTCGACCTCTTGTTCATCGGGCCCAACGATCTGGCCGGATCCATGGGGCTGCCTTTCGGCCGACCGCATCCCGACGTGCTTGCCGCCTGCCGCAAAGTCTCAGTGGCGGCGAAGAGCGCGAAGAAAGCAGTGGGGATCGACGTCGCCTCGCTGGACGACGTCCCCGTCTATGTCGAACTCGGCTTCAGCGTCTTCACCTATAGCGGGGACACGAACTACCTGATAGAGGGAGCCCGCGCCGCGAGCCAGGCATTCCGGGACACAGCAGCGCGCGCGACAAAACATAAGCGTGGTGCATGACCGCCGTTCAGACCTTGTGCTCTGCATCGAATGACTGCTTGGCTGTGACGATTGATCGCCGTTGACGGCTTCTCCGCTGGGAATGCGCCAGTCTTACAGTGTCACAAAAGCCGGCGCCCGAAGGCAGGCAACGCAGCAATGGATTGG
>JBGPNG010000351.1:0-3338 GCA_041487395.1 Dongiaceae bacterium | reverse complement strand
GGCGAGGCGAACTCATCGACGCCGTCATGCCCGGGGCCGGCCAACGGCCGGGGCCCGGGTATCCATGACTTCTCGCCGCGCAACAGAAAGACGTGGATGCCCGTGCACGCACGGGCATGACGCAAGGCGCGGCGAGCTCGTCGGCGCCGGCATGCCCATTGTCACGGCCTTCGGCCGGCCCGGGCAAGACGGAGAAGCGTGGCCCGCTCAACGAATCTCTGCTTAGCTCGGATCGAGTTCCGTATCCCAGTAGAGAAAGTCGCGCCAGCTATGGTGCAAATAATTGGGCGGGAAAGCCCGCCCATTTTCTTGCAACTCGAAGGTGCTCGGCTGGTTTGGTCGACTTTTAGGGAACATCCTCGTCTGCCGCGGCAGGCGATTGCCCTTCAGCAGATTGCAGCTCTGGCAAGCAGTGACGACGTTGTTCCACGTCGTGCGCCCGCCGCGCGATCGCGGCACCACGTGATCGAAGGTCAACTCATGCGTCGGGCAGTAGCGCCCGCAATATTGACAGGCGAAGCTATCGCGCAGGAACACGTTGAACCGGGTGAAGGCCGGCCGCCGGTTGAGCCGGATGAACTGCTTCAATGCGATGACGCTGGGCAGCTTCATCTCGAAGCTCGGGCTATGCACCACGCGATCGTATTGCGAGACGATACTGACCCGATCGAGGAAGACCGCCTTGATCGAATCCTGCCAGGACCAAAGCGACAATGGGAAATAGCTCAACGGCCGAAAATCGGCGTTGAGGACGAGGGCCGCACAATTCTCAGGCGACGCGTTCATAGGCTTCGAAGCACCACAGACTCATCATTTCCTGTGGATAGATTTAGCCGCTGGATTGAGAAAATACAAGATATGGTAAGAAGGGCGATGCAATCTTCACGCGCTTGTCATGGGGTCGCCGGTTCGACCGAAAAGCAGCGGGCGAGAAAACGGCCGCCCAGCATCAGGCCGCGCTCGTCGATGCTATGGGACAGGCGCGGCCGCGTTTCCACGGTCACCGGCACGCCCAATTCGCTCAATGTCTTCTGCGCCCAGCCCAGCTCGCTATAGGGAACGACCGGATCGGCGTCGCCATGCACCAGCAGCACCGGCGGGCGCGAACGAATTTCCCGGGCGAGTTCCTCCGGCCCGATGAGCGCGCCGGAATAGCCCACCACGGCGGCCGGCGGGTTTGCGCGGCGCAGCGCCACGAACAGCGACATCATGGTGCCTTGGGAAAATCCAACCATCGCCATCTGCGAATCCGCCAGCCCGCGTGCCGCCAGCGCGTCATCGAGAAACGCATCGAGCAGGGCCGCGGCCGAGCGCACGGCCGGCAACCGCGACACCGAGGGATCGTCCGCCAGGCTGAACCATTGACGGCCGAAGGGTGCCATGTCGCAGGGATAGGGCGCGTTGGGCGCGACGAATTCGGCATCCGGCATCAGCTGGGCCCAATGGGGCGCCAGGCCGATCAAATCGTTGCCGTCCGAACCATAGCCGTGCAGCAGCACGACCAACTGCTTCGGCTTGCCGCCGCTGTGCGGCTTGCGAATCGGACCGGAGAGATCGAGGGGACCGTGCATCGCACCGTCATCCTTTCTTGTTGCTGACGGCGTAGTAATGCCAAAGCAGCCGGGCCGCAACGCTGCGCCAGGGCCGCCAGGCCTGACTCAGGCGACGAAGTTGGGTTTCATCCGGCCGTTTGCGCTTGCGTTTCACGATCCCCGCCGCCTCGCGCAAGGCGAGATCGCCGGCCGGCATCACATCCGGGCGACCGAGGCAGAACATCAGGTAGATTTCGGCCGTCCACCGGCCGACCCCTTTCAGCTTCACGAGTTCCGCCACCACGGCGTCATCGCCCAAGGCGGCCATGGCGTCGAGATCGAGCGAGCCGCCATGGGCTGCTTCGGCCAAGCCGCGGGCATAGATCACCTTCTGCCGGCTGAACCCGATCGCTTTGAAATGCGTCTCGCCCAGATCGAGAATCGCCGCCGGCGTGCAGACGCCGATCGCCGCTTCCAGGCGCTGGGCGATGGCCCGGTGTGACGCCGTGGAGACCTGCTGGGCCAGGATGATATCGAGCAGCGAGGCGAAGCCGGCCGGCCGGCCGCGCGGCGGTGGCGGCCCGACTTCAGCGAAGGCGCGGGCGAGATCGGCGTCTTGGCGGGCGAGCGCACGCAATGCTGCGCCAAGCCGCTTGCCCTCCAAGGCAGGCTGCACCAGTGTCATGCGATCATTTCTGCCAACCTTGGCGCCGTGCGCAAGCCGTCATGTCGAATTCCGCCGAGATCGTCACCCGCTTCGCCCCCAGCCCGACCGGGCGACTCCATCTCGGCCACGCCTATTCGGCGCTGTTCGCCTATGGTGCGGCGATGGAATCCGGCGGGCGTTTTCTGCTCCGCATCGAAGACATCGATACTGCCCGCTGCCGCAGCGAATTCGAGGCCGGCATTTTCGAGGACCTCGCCTGGCTCGGCCTCCATTGGCAGACGCCGGTGCGCCGGCAATCGGAACATCTTGGCGACTATCGCGCGGCCCTCGAGCGGCTGTCCGCGGCACGCCTGGTCTATCCCTGCTTCTGCAGCCGCAAGGAGATCCTGGCCGAAATCGCCGGCGCGGCCGCGGCACCCCATGGCCCCGCGGGACCGCTCTACCCTGGAACATGCCGCGCCTTGGGGGCCGAAGAACGCGCGGCCCGCATCGCCGAAGGCAGGCCCTATGCGCTGCGTCTCGATGTCGGCGCGGCCAGCGAGCGGACCGGCAGGCTCACCTGGCGCGATCTCGAGCGCGGCGCAATCGCCGCCGAGCCCGAATTGCTGGGCGATGTCGTGCTCGGGCGCCGCGATACGCCGGCCAGCTATCACCTCGCGGTGACGTTGGACGATCACATTCAGGACGTAAGCTTGGTGACCCGGGGCGAGGACCTTTTCGCCGCAACCCATATTCATCGCCTGCTGCAAGCCTTGCTCGATCTTGCCGTTCCCACCTATCGCCATCATCGGCTTCTGACCAACGATCGCGGCGAACGCTTGGCCAAACGCGATGACGCCCTGACGCTGGCCGCCCTTCGTGCCGCTGGCCATACCTCGGCCGCGGTTCGCGCCATGGCGGGCTTTCCTTCTGCTACCTCTCCCCCGATCGGGGATAGGGCAAACGGCAGCAAATAGCTTGCCGAAACCTACCCTCGCCCCAACATCCATGACTTGCGGCGGCTGGCCTCGATCGACCGCAGCGTGTATTGCTAGTGTGCTGACTCCGACGCTTCGCTCCCCTGGACGTCATGCCCGGGGCCGGCCGAAGGCCAGGACCGGGGTATCCACGACTTGTTGCCGCGCAGCAGAAAGACGTGG
>JBGPNG010000350.1:0-3343 GCA_041487395.1 Dongiaceae bacterium | reverse complement strand
CCGCTGGCGCATATTTGGGGTTGCTCCGGCCCATGCGCTGGCTGCGCCTACGAGGTGATCGAATAGGCGCCGCCATGTCCGGTGTTGGCACATCTCGGAAGTGCCGCCTGCTGTGAGCGATGGCCGCTTACGGAGCTAAAGCGGACTCTGGCAAGTCGCCGAAGCCCCCGGCCCCAGGATCGCCTGCCGGGCCGCCTGTGAACGGACGGCGTCGGTTATCTGATCCCGACTGTCGATCGCACCCACAGGTCGCCGTGTCGCCCCGAATTGGCCGAAGTCGGTCAGGGGCCCTTCTACATTCGCTATCCCAACAGGGTGGACCTCGCTGCAAACCGAGCGGAGTTGGGCCTGCCGCACGGAAATGCCGCCCAAGGCGCCTGGGGCTAACTGCCAGAGGCGC
Organism: Dongiaceae bacterium; assembly: GCA_041487395.1. Classification (GTDB taxonomy): domain Bacteria; phylum Pseudomonadota; class Alphaproteobacteria; order Dongiales; family Dongiaceae; genus DASXQK01. Next base: position 2,943 of record JBGPNG010000350.1, on the reverse strand, counting down.
GAAGGGCGTCATGCCTGAAAGGGTTCACCCGGTGGCCGTCGCAATAGAAGGTGCTCTGGCGCGGTGGGAAGGTCGGCCCGGATTCGCATGCGTCAGCAACTCTTCAAAACCGACGCATTGTCGTGCTCGAGTGTGGGAGGCATATTGCCGACCGCAAACTGGTTGTCTCGTCCTGGTAATGTCTCTTAGACCGCCAGCTTCATTGCGGCTTCCCGCGCTCGCTAAAATTGCCGTTCTCCAGCAAGCTGATGTAACTCCTATCTACCCCTTCGCGCCGTTGATGGAATTGCCTAGAAAGATCGCGCAATGGATCGCGGATTATGGAGAGGACAGCGACTTTGTGCGGGTGCGCGTCCGCGGTATCTTTCCCCGTGCCGGCTCGATGCAATTCATCGGTGGTGATCTGATCGACGCTGCTATGGCGCGAGAAGCGACGGCCAATATCTTCGATACGCTAGTGATCAGTGTCGACGTGGCCCGGTTCAATGTTGCTTGCCAGCCATGGTCAGGTCGATGTGCAAAGCATCCTCGAGATCGCTGGGCGTGCCCTGCTCGTCATGGAACCCGCCCGACTGCCGTCGCCAGAGGCGGGCATAGGCGCCCTCGGCGGCAAGAAGTTTGGCATGATTGCCTTCCTCGACTACGCGACCCTTGTCGAGCACGACCAGGCGGTCCATGCGGGCGATGGTGGAGAGCCGATGAGCGATGGCGATGACCGTGCGCCCCTTCATCAGCCCGTCGAGCTGCTCCTGGATGGCTGCCTCGACCTCCGAGTCCAGCGCCGACGTCGCCTCGTCCAACACCAGGATCGGCGCGTTCTTCAGGATCACGCGAGCGATCGCGATGCGTTGACGCTGGCCGCCGGAGAGCTTGACACCGCGCTCGCCGACATGGGCGTCGAAGCCGTGCCGACCTTGCCAATCCTCCAAGGTTTCAATGAACTCCAGCGCATGGGCCCGTTCCGCCGCCTCGCGCACTTCGCGTTCGCTGGCCGACGGCCGACCATAACGGATGTTGTCGCGAATGGAGCGATGGAGCAGCGAGGTATCCTGAGTCACCATGGCGATATGCGCGCGCAGGCTTTCCTGCATGACGTCGGCGATGTCCTGGCCGTCGATCAGGATCCGCCCGGCCTCGAGATCGAAGAAGCGCAGCAGCACGTTGACCAGCGTCGATTTGCCGGAGCCCGACTGGCCGACGAGGCCGACGCGCTCGCCCGGCGCGATCGTCAGATCGATATGCTGCAACACGCCCCGCACTGTTCCATAGCCGAAACGCACGCCCTCGAAGCGGATACCCCCCCGGCTGACCTTTAGCTCCACGGCGTCGGGCTGGTCGCGCATCTGCCGTGGCACGGCGATGGATCGCATGCCATCCTGGACGACGCCGACGTTTTCGAAGATCGCCGTGACGTTCTGGGCGACCCAGCCTGCGATATTGGCGATCTGCCAGGTGAGGGGAAGAGCCATGGCGAGCGTGCCGACCGCAATATGCCCGGCATTCCATAGCCAGATCGCCACCACGCCGGTCCCGACCACCATCAGTGCGTTCAGGCTAGTGAGGGTCAGGCCGAACAGCGTAATCAGCCGGAGTTGGCGCCGGAAGGCATCGGTATGCTCGCCCACGGCATGGCGCACGAACTCGTCCTCGTCGCGCGGCCGGGCGAAGAGCTTGACCGTCAGGATATTGGTGTAGCTGTCGACGACGCGGCCGGTCAGTGCCGAGCGGACCTCCGACATCTCCCGCGAACGATCGCGCAGGCGCGGCACAAAATAGCGCAGAAATGCCGCGTAACCGACGAACCAGAGAAGCACCGGCACCGCCAGGCGGATGTCGTTGGAGGCCAAGAGAAGAACGGCGCTGCCGCCATAGACCAGGATGTACCAGACGGCATTGGTGCCAGCGACGACGCTTTCGCGCAAGGCCGGGCCCGTTTGCATGATGCGATTGGCGATCCGGCCGGCAAAGTCGTTCTGAAAGAAGGTCCAGCTCTGTCGCACTACATGCCAGTGGCTCTGCCAGCGGATCAGATTGGTGAGACCGGGCGCAATGGCTTGGTTGGTGATAAGCGCCTGGAGTAGCAGGGCCATGGGCCGCAGCACCAGCAGGATCAGGGCCATTCCCAGCATCTGCGGCCAACTGGCTTGGAGCAGCGTGCCCGGCGCGTGGCTCGAGGCCAGCGTGACCACGCGGCCGATGAAGACGGGGATGGTAGCATCCAGCAGCGCCACCAGGAAGCCAGCCACGAACAGGGCGGCGACAAGCCCACGCGCCTGGCGGGCGTAATGCCAATAGAAGGCCGCAAGCCCTACCGGCGGGGGCGCTTCGCCGGAGCGCTCCGTGGGCTCCAGCTGCCGTTCGAAGAAGCGAAATAGACGCATGGGTCGACCTGCGGATCCCCAAGTCAGTTGGGCAAGCGGCTCTCAGAAGGAAGCGAGATTACAGCGTCTGTCGGCCGGCGGCTGCGGTTGATTGCGCAATACCGTTCTACGGCGACGATGGATCGAGTTGGGCTTTCTAATTTTCCTTCCGGGAAATCGACAACAACAAACCTTCCGTGTGAGGGTTTGCGTGTCGTTGCTGATGGCGGGGGTAGGATTTGGGAAGCCTCGCTACGACCGTCTCTCAAGGCAATGAAGAAAGGATACCCTACGGCGAAAACGCTCGGCCCGAAGAGCATTGCCCGAAAGGGGCCAATCCAGCCCGCGTATATATCTTATGCCCAGGCCAGACGTGTACTGGAGCAGCGAAGGCTACATCATCCGGCTGCCAAACCGCTCGGCCCTCAACAGCGAAGCAACTTCGAGGCGTTTTCAAAGGAGCTGGTTACCGAGCCTCTATTTCCATGAACTGGTGCATGTCGTCCAATACTCCATCCTTGGATCGACGCAATTCATGCAACGATATATTCGAGGGTGGGCCGAAAATGGGTACCGATATGGG
>JBGPNG010000349.1:0-3346 GCA_041487395.1 Dongiaceae bacterium | reverse complement strand
GGGCGGGAGGGATGCCGCGCGAGGCTCACGGGGCGCACCCGCGGGCCCGCGGCAGATCGGGGCGGCCATATGCGTTGATCGGATTCATCTACGGTTGCGACACTAGCCCGGATTTCCCACGGGAACCAAGGCAGCGTTGCGGTTCCGGCAACCGCCGCCGAAATTCGCCGCTGGCATCGAACCAGGTGGTCTGATCCTAACGCGTCATATCGAAGCGTTAAGTGAAGCAGACCACCAAATCCGATAAATAATGGTTCGATTCGCCCAACCGATGGGAATCATCGATTGGCATCGAACCACGGGGTCTATGGTAGATTCGCCGCCGAAATCTTAGGGGCTTCCCATGGGGATGGTTGTCAACAGCGCGGCCTATGAAGACGGGCGGCGGGTCGCCGATATCGACATCGACAAGCTCGGCGATTGGCCGGCCAAGGATGGCCGCGTCATCTGGATTGGCCTGCATGAGCCGGACGCCGAGTTGTTGACCAAGATGCAACGCCATTTCGGCCTGCATGAACTGGCCATCGAGGACGCCCATCAAGCCCATCAGCGCCCGAAACTGGAGGTCTATGGCGACAGCCTGTTCCTCGTGCTGCGCACGGCCCAGCTGATCGACGGCAAGGTGCAGTTCGGCGAGACCCATATTTTCGCCGGCCGCGGCTATGTCATCTCGGTGCGTCACGGGCCATCCGTCAGCTATGCCGAGGTGCGCCGGCGCTGCGAGCAGGCGCCCAAAATGCTGAAGAAGGGCGAAGACTTTATCGTCTATGCCTTGATGGATTTCGTCGTCGACAGCTATTTCCCTATCGTCACGGGCATGCAGGACGAGGTGAACGCCATCGAAAACCGCATCTTCCAGGATACCTTCGACCAGCGCGGCATCGAGCATATCTACGATCTGCGCAGCGATCTCTTGACCCTGCGCAATGTCGTCTTGCCGCTGATCGATATCTGCAATCGGATGATCCGCTTCGACGTGCCGCTGATCGACCGCGACACGCATCTCTATTTCCGGGACGTCTACGACCACGCCCTCAAGGTCAGCGAAGCCATCGGAACCCAGCGCGAACTTCTGACCTCGGCACTCGAGGCCAATCTTCTGCTGTCCTCCGTGCGGCAGAACGAGGTGATGAAGAAGCTGGGCGCCTGGGCCGCCATTCTGGCGGTGCCGACTGCGATTGCCGGCATCTACGGCATGAACTTCCAATACATGCCCGAGCTCCACTGGCGCTACGGCTATATCGCCGTGATAGTCGGGATCCTGGGGCTCTGCGGTTATCTCTATTATCGGTTCAGCAAGGCCGGCTGGCTTTAATCGCGCCTTACGCGAGCGATGAGGCCGGCCGTGGAAGCATCATGCTCCGCGCCAGCACCGCCGGCCAATTCACCCAGGATCGTACCGGCCAGGCGCTTGCCCAACTCCACGCCCCATTGATCGAAGGAATCGATGCGCCAGATGGCGCCTTGGACGAAGACCTTGTGTTCGTAAAGAGCGAGCAACGCCCCCAGCGTTCTGGCGTCGAGACGCTCGAACAGGATCGTATTCGAGGGCCGACCGCCGGGGCAGACGAGATGAGGCGCCAGGCGGCGCGCCTCGCCGGCGGCAATGCCGCGGCCGATCAATTCCGCTTCGGCAGCCGCCGCATCGCGCCCGCGCATCAAGGCTTCGCTCTGGGCCAGGCAATTGGCCAGCAGCTGGCGATGGTGTCCGGCATCGCCGGCGCCATGGCGGGCCACCAGGAAATCCACCGGCATGATGTCTGGCCCCTGGTGCAAGGCTTGGAAGAATGCGTGTTGCACATTGGTCCCGACCCCGCCCCAGATCACCGGCACCGTGGGGTAGTCCACCGCCTCTCCCTCGCGCGTCACCCGCTTGCCGTTGCTTTCCATCTCCAGCTGCTGCAGGAAGGGTGTCAGCAAGGCAAGCCGCCGATCGTAGGGCACGATCGCAAGCGCGCCGCAACCGAGGAAGTTGCGGTTCCAAATGCCCATGAGGGCGAACAGCACCGCCATGTTGCGCGCCGGCGGCGCCGCGCGGACATGGGCATCCATCTCCGCGGCACCCCCCAGCAGTTCGCCAAAGGCCTCGGGTCCGGCAGCCAGCGCGATCGGCAGGCCGACGGCGGACCACAAGGAATAGCGCCCGCCGACCCAATCCCAAAAGGCAAAGCCGCGATCGGGATCGAGGCCGAATTTGGCGACCGCCTCGCGATTGGCGGAGACGGCGATGAAATGCCGCGCCAGCGCATCGGCAGGCCCGCCCTTGGCCATGAACCATTCGCGCGCCGTCTCGGCATTGGTCGTGGTCTCGGTCGTGGTGAAAGTCTTGGAAATCACGATGAACAGCGTGGTCGCCGGCTCGAGCCCGGCAAGCGCACCGACGATCTCGCCACCATCGATATTGGCGACGAAATGGATGCGGGGGCCTTTTCCGTCCTCAAGCGCATCCACTCCCAATGCCGGCCCCAGATAGGAGCCGCCGATGCCGATGACCACGACATCCAGGATGCGCCGGCCATCGAACCCGGCAGAGCTTCCATTGCGAACCGCACGAGCGAATTCGCCGATGCGTTGGCGCTCCGCCTCGACCGCGGGCATGACGTTCTGGCCGCCCACCATCATCGGTCGATCGGCCGGCGCACGAAGTGCGAGGTGGAGAGCGGCACGGCCCTCGCTCGTATTCACCCGCTCGCCGGCGAAAAGGCGCGCGATCCAGCCCTCCACATCCGCATCGCCCGCAAGTTCGATCAGCAGCGACAAGGTGCGGCCCGTCACCCGGTTCTTGGAATAGTCGAGCATCAGGCCCGCCGCCTCGATGGTGAGCCGGGGGAATCTCTGGGGATCCTGGGTGAAAAGCTCGGTGAGCGCGACGCGGGCAAGCGATTTCCGCTGCGCTTCCAATGCCTTCCAGGCGGAACTCTCGGTCAAGACCGACATGGCTGCGATCCTTGGCCCCGGGCGTTACCGAAGTCCAGCGAAGATTCCACGACACGCGCGCTGCGCGCTTGACAGGCGGCGGCCGGCGGGCGACACCGCCGGGCACGATCGTCGGGCGGCGGTTTTTGCCTCGTCAGCAGGGGAGAGTTGTTGTTCAGGTTCAGCCAGAAAACCCGCTACAGGATCGACGCCGTCGCGGTTGCGATCGGTTTCGCCTTCTTGCGTCTGATACCGGTCGATTGGGCCTCGGCCCTGGGCGGCTTTGTCACCCGTACCATCGGTCCCTTGCTGAAGGTCAGCAATGTGGCCCGGGGCAATCTTTCGGCCGCGTTTCCGGAAAAGAGCCGGGCGGAGATCGAGCGGATCGTCCGGGGAGTCTGGGAGAATCTAGGCCGCACCGGCGCCGAAT
>JBGPNG010000348.1:0-3356 GCA_041487395.1 Dongiaceae bacterium | reverse complement strand
TTGTCGTAGATCGACATGGGAAAGGGCGTGGGCTTCTGGAACACCATGCCGATGCGCGCGCGCAGCAGGTTCAGATCCTGTTTCGGCGACAGGATGTCGTGCCCGTCCAGCAGCACCTCGCCGGTCGCCCGCTGCTTGGGATAGAGTTCGTAGATCCGGTTCAAGACGCGCAGCAGCGTGGACTTGCCGCAGCCCGACGGGCCGATGAAGGCGGTCACCTGCTTGTCGTAGAGCGGCAGGCTGATGTTCTTCAGGGCCTGGTTCTGGTCGTAATAGAAAGAGAGATTGCGGATCGCGACCTTTTCCTTCAGCGCTTCCCGCGGCGAGGATGCGGATATGGCCTGGCTCGGCATCTCGATCGGCAGGCGCTGCGTCGTCTTTTCCGTCATGGCGGTCGTCATGTTCATTCTCTCGACGAACTGAGGGCGGCAAGGGTGCGGGCGACGATGTTCAAGATCAGGATGGTGAAGGTGATCAGCAGCGCGCCGCCCCAGGCGAGGTTCTGCCAATCGTCATAGGGGCTGAGCGCGAACTGGAAAATGGTCACCGGCAGGCTCGCCATCGGCGCGTTCATGTCGGTGCTCCAGAACTGATTGTTGAGCGCGGTGAACAGCAAGGGCGCGGTCTCGCCGCTGACCCGCGCCACGGCCAGCAGAACGCCGGTGATGATTCCGTTGCGCGCCGCGCGATAGGCGATCATCGTGACCACCTTCCACATGGGTGTGCCCAGTGCCGAAGCCGCCTCGCGCAAGCCGTTGGGCACCAAATTCAGCATGTCTTCCGTGGTCCGCACGATGACCGGAATGGCGATGACGGCCAGCACGACGACCCCGGCCCAGGCAGAGAAATGGCCCAGGGGGACCACCATTACCTCATAGATGAAGAGGCCGACGACGATCGAAGGCGCGCTCAACAGAATGTCGTTGATGAAGCGCACGATCTGGGCGAGCGCGCCCTTCTTGCCGTATTCGGCCAGATATGTGCCGGCCAGCATGCCTACCGGCGTACTTATGATGGTGGCGCCCACGGTCAGAACCAGGCTGCCGAAAATGGCATTGAGCAGGCCGCCGGCATTGCCGGGCGGCGGCGTCATCTGGGTGAAGATCGAGAGATTGATGGCGCTGAAGCCGTTGTAGAACAGGGTCCACAGGATGGCTACCAGCCAAAACAGGCCGAAGGCGGCGGCACCCATGGCGACCGTCAGGGCGACTACGTTGACGAGCCGGCGACGGGCATAAATCTCCATGGCCTACCTCTTTGCCTGTCGCTCGAGGTGCAGCAGCATCAGCTTGGCCAGGGCCAGAATTATGAAGGTGATGACGAAGAGGATCAGGCCGAGCGCGATCAGCGACGAGGTATAGAGATCGCCGACCGCTTCGGTGAATTCATTGGCGATGGTGGCCGAAATCGTGGTGCCCGGCGCCAGGATGGAAGCGGCAATCCTATGGGCGTTGCCGATGACGAAGGTGACCGCCATGGTCTCTCCCAGGGCGCGCCCAAGACCCAGCATGACGGCGCCGATGACGCCGACGCGGGTATAGGGCAGCACGACCTTCCATACCACCTCGGTCGTGGTCGCCCCCAATCCATAGGCGGATTCCTTCAACATCGGCGGCACGGTTTCGAACACGTCGCGGGTGATGGAGGTGATGAATGGCAGCACCATCACGGCGAGGATGATTCCCGCGGTCAATATGCCGATGCCATAGGGCGGCCCGGCGAAGAAGCGAGCAAGCAAGGGGGCGTGGCCCAGGGTGGCGATTAGGAAGGGCTGCACCGTCTGCTGCAGGAATGGTGCAAGTACGAACAGACCCCAGATTCCGTAAATAATGCTGGGGATGCCTGCCAGAAGCTCGATGGCGATGCCGAGCGGGCGCTTCGCGGCGGCCGGGCAAAGTTCGGTGATGAAGAAGGCGATGCCAAAGCTGACCGGCACGCCGATCACCATTGCAATGATGGAGGTAACCACCGTGCCGTAGATTGGCGCCAGCGCGCCGAACTTGTCGGTCACCGGGTTCCACGCTTCGGTAACGAGGAAGCCGAAGCCGAAGGTGCTGAGCGCCGGCCAGGCACCGACGATCAGCGAGACCACGACCCCGCTTAGAAGCAGCAAGACCAACACGGCAAAGAACTGCGTGCTGCGGCGGAAGAATTTATCCTGCCGGCTCTGACGACGCCCGTGATCCTGCGAGGTCACGGCGAGCGAATCGTTGAGCGTGATATTTGCCATCGTCGGATTGCAAGTTTAACGGGGAAGGGCCGCCGGCGGCAGCCCATCCCCTGAGTTCGTCGCTACCTGCAAGCTGCTTATTGATCGGCCTGCCAAAGCGGCTTGCCGATCGTGTCCTTGATCGAACTTGTCCAGGTCTGGCGGACCAAATCTACGACATTGGGCGGGATCGGCACATAGGCCAGTTGCTGAGCCATGTCGCCGCCGTTCTTGTAGGCCCAATCGAAGAATTTGAGCGCCGTCAGCGTGGCCGGCGGGTCGATCGGATTCTTGTACAGCAGGATGAAGCTGGCGCCGGTGATCGGCCAGCTCTCCGCACCCGCCTGGTTGGTCAAGACCAGGTCGTAGCCTTTGGCACCGGCCCAATCGGCGCCGGCCGCGGCAGTCTGGAAGGCCTTGATTCCCGGCTCCACGACTTTGCCGTCCCTGTTGATCATCTTGGTGTAGGTCATCTTGTTCTGGACTGCATAGGCATATTCGACGTAGCCGATGGCGCCGTCGGTCTGCTTGGTCATGTTGGCCACGCCCTCGTTGCCCTTGGCGCCGATACCCACCGGCCATTCGACCGATGTGTTTGCGCCGACCTTGCCCTGCCAATCCGAACTGACCTGCGAGAGATAGTTCGTGAACAGGAACGTCGTGCCCGACCCGTCCGAACGATGGACCACGGCGATTGCCTTGCCGGGCAGCTCGACGCCGGGGTTGAGCGCCTTTATCTTGGCGTCGTCCCAACTGGCGATGTTGCCCTGGAAGATATCGGCCAGCGTCGGGCCGTCGAGGGTCAGCTCGCCCGGCTTGATCCCTGGCAGATTCACGATGGGCACATCGCCGCCCATGATCATCGGGAACTGCACGAGGCCGGAAGCTTCCAGATCGTCCGGCTTCAGCGGCATGTCGGACGCGCCGAAGGTGACGGTCTTGGCCTTGATCTGCTTGATGCCGCCGCCCGAGCCGATCGATTGATAGTTCAGCCCGATGCCGGTCTGCCTCTTATAGGCATCGGCCCATTTGGCATAGATCGGATAGGGGAAGGTGGCGCCCGCCCCCGAGATATCCGCTGCCTGAGCGCTCGTCCAGGCGAGTGCCGCAAACAGCGCGATTGCGAGTATGCGTTTCATTTCCATGT
>JBGPNG010000347.1:0-3357 GCA_041487395.1 Dongiaceae bacterium | reverse complement strand
CGCACATGCTCGCGCAATGCATCGCCGACGTCGATTTGCTGGCCTTTGACGATCAAATTCATCGGTTGGGATCCCGGTTCCCGGGTAGTGCCGCGCCCGACATTCACATCCGGCCGGCGCGAAGGCGGCAGACCATAGGAGCGCCCGCTGGGGCTGTCAAGCGACGGGCCAGACCCTCGTTGCATGGTTTTTTTAATGTTGGACTCGACCCTTCCTCTTACAAGGATTTATCGTCGGCCGCGCTCAAACGAACGCGGGATTCCAAGTATTTCTCGATATTTGGCGATAGTTCGCCGGGCGATGGCGATGCCCTCGTTTTGCAACAGTTCCTTAAGGTTCTGGTCGCTCAACGGCCGATCGGCCGATTCGCCCTCGATCAAGCGCTTGAGATGCCAACGCACCGCTGCCGGCGCATGGCCGCCACCGGAATCGCCCTTGTCGCCGATGCCCTCCAACCGTCCGCCGAAGAAATCGGCCAGCGCCAGCACGCCCCGGGGCGTCGCCGAATATTTGTTCGCCGTCGCCCGGCCGACGGTGCTCTCATGCATGCCAAGCGCGCTCGCGACCTCGCGGCGCGAGAGCGGCTTCAGGGCCGCCTCCCCGCCCTCCAGAAACCCGCCCTGGCGGGCGACGATCTCGCCCGCCACGCGGATCAGCGTCTCGGCCCGCCGGTCGAGCGCCCGCAACAGCCATTGGGCGGTGCTGCGCCGTTCCTTGAGATAGCGTTGGGCCGCCTTGTCGCCCGCGGGCGCCACGGGGTAGCGCTCATTGATGGCGAGCCGTGGCAGGGTCTGATCGTTGAGTTCGATCGACCAGGTTGCCCCGGGCCCGCGTTCGATGGAGAGATCGGGCACCACGGTGACGACGCTGCCGCGATCGAATGCCAGGCCTGGCCGCGGGTCCAGCCTGCGAAGCTCGGCGATCATCGCCGTCAAGCGTGCGCCATCGACATCGCAATGCTGCATCAACGTTACGCGATCGCCCGCGGCCAGCAGATCGAGGCGGTCGAGTAGGCGGCCCATGGCATCGTCCAACCGGCCGCGATCGGCAAGCTGCAGCGCCAGGCATTCGGCAAGGCTGCGCGCGAAGGCGCCCGGCGGATCGAATTCCTGGAGCCGCGCGAGCAGCGTCCGCCCACGCGCCGGATCATGGCCCAGGCGCCGGACGATCTGCTCGATATCCGCGCTCAGATATCCGGACTCGTCCACCGCCTCGATCAAGGCACGGCCGATCGCCCGATCGATGGGATCGGCGATATCGGCGCCCAACTGCTGCAACAAATGTTCCTGCAGGCTGGGGCCGCCGGCGGAGAGTTCGCCCATCGCGCCCGCGCCATCGGAGCTGCCCGGCGCCCGACGTTGGCGCGCGCCGGCGGCGAACAGCCTGGCCAGACCCGGCGGCAGGGGCCGGGGTGCCGCGGCCGAGCGGGGCCGCCGCCGCAAAACCTGCGGCCTGCCCGCGGGCGGCTGGTCGGCCGCCAGTTCGAGGAGTGGGTTTTCAGCCAGCGCGTCCGCCACCATCTCGGCCAGCGCCAGGTTCGAGAGTTCCAGAAGCTTGATCGACTGCTGGAGTGCCGGCGTCAGGCCGAGAGCGTGCCGCAGCGCCGGTCGTTGAACGAGGCGCGAGGGAAGCGCGGCCATGGCCTTGCCCCTGCGGCCTATAACGTAAAGCGCTCGCCCAGATAGACGCGGCGCACGTCTTCGTCGAGCACGATCTCGCCCGGCAGGCCTTCGCGCAGCACCTGCCCTTCGTGCAGGATGTAAGCGCGATCGACGATGTCCAGGGTTTCGCGCACATTGTGGTCGGTGATCAGCACGCCGATGCCGCGATCCTTGAGATGGGAAACCAGGTCGCGGATATCGGCGACGGCAATGGGGTCGATGCCGGCGAGCGGCTCGTCGAGCAGCATGAAGGCGGGCTGCGAGGCCAACGCGCGCGCGATCTCGCAGCGCCGCCGCTCGCCGCCCGAAAGCGCCAAGGCCGGCGCCTGGCGCAGATGGGCGATGGAGAATTCGGCCAGCAGTTCGTCGAGGCTCGCCTCGCGCTGCGCGCGGTCCGGCACGACGACTTCCAGCACGGCGCGGATGTTCTGTTCGACCGTCAGGCCGCGGAAGATCGACGCCTCCTGCGGCAGATAGCCGATGCCCATGCGCGCGCGGCGATACATGGGCAGCTCGGTCACGTCATAGCCATCGAGTTCGATCGCCCCGGAGTCCGGCCGGATCAAGCCGGTGACGATATAAAAGCAGGTGGTCTTGCCGGCGCCATTGGGGCCGAGCAATCCCACCGCCTCGCCCCGGCGCAGCGACAGCGAAACCCCGCGCAGCACCGGGCGTTTCCTGAATCGTTTGGTCAGATTGCGCACCACGAGCCCGCTATGGTCGCCCGCCGCCGCATGGTGATCGGCGATGGTGACCGTCTTCATCCCCGCCTTCGCCCCCGCGGCGTGCGCTGCCTTGGCGGAAATATCGTTCATGGGGTCAGCGACTTTCCGAGATCGCCGCCGGGCAGACCCAACGGCTGATTGCTGTCGCTGCCGGGCACGAGCAGGGTCTTCACCTGGGAACCGCCGCCGGTGATCTTGGCCAGACCGTTCTTCAAGTTGTACACCGCACGTTCGCCGTTCAACTGGTTCTTGCCGCGAGTGATTTTCACGCCCCCCTCCAGGGTGGCGATGTTGGTTTCCAGATTATAGATCGCCTTGGTGGCCCGGGCGAGACTGCCTTGACCGGTGATACGGACATTGCCGGTGGCCTCGAGCTGATAAATCTTCTTGGAACCTGAGGGACCGATGTGGAAATAGCCGGTCAGAAGGTCGGCCCGAACCTGTTGATTCCCGTCGGTCGCGAGCGCATCGCCGCGGGCCACCACGGCACCCTGCTTCTCCCAATATTCCAGGCTGTCGCGGGCGGTGACGAACTGGTCCTTCGAACTCGCCTTGAGATTCCTGCCGGTGATGACGGCCCCGCCGTTTTCCAGATTGTAGACGGCTTTGTCGCCGACGATGCGGGCATCCTTGGAGATCATCACCACATTGCCCACGGCCTCGACCATGTAGACCGTGGTCTTGCCGTCGGCGTCGCTGCGATAATGCGCGATCAGGCTGTCGGCCGAAACCGACGTATCGCCGCGGGCGACATGGGCATTGCCCCGCGCTATGTAGACATTCTCGTCGCGCCGCCACTCGATGCCATCGCTGGCATCAATTTCGACCGGCCCGCCGGCACTTGTCAGGTCGCCGCCGCCCGTACCCCCGAGCCCGCCTCCGAAGTTGCCGAGACTGCCGAGGCCGGGGATCTGGCCGGCACCGGCATCGCTCGCGGGTTTTGTCGCCGGCGCCTGCTGCGCCGATGCCGT
>JBGPNG010000346.1:0-3359 GCA_041487395.1 Dongiaceae bacterium | reverse complement strand
ATCCGCGCTCTCGCAGCGCTGGCCCAGGACACGCGACTAGCGCTGTTTCGCTTGCTCGTCGAACAGGGGCCGGCGGGCCTCACGCCCGGCCGCATCGCGGATGTCCTGGACGTCCCTCCTGCAACGCTGTCGTTTCACCTGAAGGAGCTCGCCAACGCCGGCTTGATTCGCGCGCGCCAGGAGAGCCGGTTCATTTACTACAGCGCGGATTTCGGGGCGATAAATGGCCTTGTCGCGTATCTGACCGAAAACTGCTGTCGCGCCGGCGGTGCCTGCGAACCGGCGTGCGCGCCCGATTGCATGCCGCAGCAGAATACGCGTCGCGCTGCGACAAGACCCACCGCCCGCGCTGCGCGGGCAATTCGCGCCAAAAGGAGAACCGCATGAAGCGTTTCCATGTGCATGTCGCGGTCGAGAATCTCGACCAATCGATTCGGTTCTACTCGACGCTGTTTGCCGCCGAACCGACGGTTCTTCGGCCCGATTACGCCAAATGGATGCTCGACGATCCGCGGGTGAATTTCGCCATTTCCCAGCGCGGCAGGACCGCCGGCCTCGATCATCTGGGATTGCAGGTCGACAGCCGGGAGGAGGTGAAAGAGATCGGCGATCGCCTCGATGCCGCCGGGCGCAAGATGTTCGACCGAGGCGAGGCTCATTGCTGCTACGCGCGCTCGGACAAGGCGTGGGTTGCCGATCCGCAGGGGATCGCCTGGGAAACCTTCTTCACCTTTGGCCAAGAAACCCTCTACGGCGAGGGTATCGCGCGGGCCGCAAACGGCGAGCCGGCCGGGGTGTGCTGCAGCGATGCCGCTTGCGGCAGCACCACTGCGCCCGTGGCCGAGGACAAGCCGGCTGCCAAGGCCTGCTGCGCCGCCTAGGGAGAAGGCAAACCAATCTGATTCGGCGACATTGCCGGCCTTGGCCATGAAGGAGCGGAGACGATGACGGCTGACGGACGGATCGCGGTCCGGCCGGACGACCTCCCGATTGCCATCATCGGCGCCGGGCCGATCGGTCTGGCCATGGCAGCTCATCTCGTCGATTGCGGAAGAAGCTTCATCATCCTCGAAGCCGGCCCCGAAGCAGGCCATGCCATCCGCCAATGGCAGCATGTCCGCCTGTTCACCGAATGGGAGAGCAATATCGACAAGGATGCCGAACGGCTTCTTCTATGCGCGGGTTGGCAGCCGCCTGCCGGGGCTGCGATGCCGACAGGCGGCGAGTTCCTCCGGGATTATCTGGCGCCCCTATCGGCGCTGCCCAAGATCCAGCCGCATCTGCGCTTTGGCAGTCGCGTTACCGCCCTCACGCGCAGCGGCCTCGACAAGGTCAGGACGGCGAAGCGCGGCGAGCGGCCTTTCCTTCTCCAAATCCGGACGGCAGACGGAGAGCGGCTTATCGAGGCTCGCGCCGTCATCGATGCGAGCGGCACCTGGTTCACGAACAATCCGCTGCATTCTTCCGGCATCTGGACCGCGCCGGAACTGGCGGCGGCGGGCCATATTCGCTATGGCCTGCCGAACGTTCTGGGCTCGGAGCGCCAGCGCTACGCTGGCCGAACTACGGCGGTAGTCGGTAGCGGCTATTCCGCCATCAATGTCATCCTCGATCTTGCCGAATTTCGCGCATCCCAGCATGAGACCCGGATCAAATGGGTCGTGCGGCGGGACAGCGTCGATAGCGTCCTCAACGGCACGGGCCGGGATCTGCTGCTGGCGCAGGGCTGGCTGGGGCAGCGCCTGCGCGCCCTTGTCGCGCGGGGCGACGTCGAGGCGGTCACCTCCTTTCGCGTCTCGGACATCGAAGCGGCGCCCGGGCATGTCGTCCTGACCGACACGACGGGTATTTCGCTGGCGGTCAATATGGTTGTCGCCGCGACCGGCTTCCGGCCCGATTTTTCCTTGTTCCGCGAGCTGCGCGTTGATATCGAACCTGCAAGCGAGGCCGTGCGGGGCCTTGGCGCCCTCGTCGATCCGAATCTGCATAGTTGCTACACGGTGCCGATCCACGGGCTCGCCGAACTAAGCCACGCGGAGCCCGATTTCTACGTCATCGGAATGAAGAGTTATGGCCGCGCGCCAACCTTCCTCCTCAAGACGGGATACGAACAGGCGCGCGCGATCGCCTCGGCATTTTGCGGTGGGGCAACGCTCGAACGCCCGGCACCCGTCCGCGCCGTGCAATGAACCCACGCGACATCGCCCTTGCGGTTCTGCCGCCGGCATTCTGGGCCATCGCTTACGTCATCGCCAAGCCAGCCACGGCGCATTTCCCGCCGATGCTTCTGATGAGCATGGTCTATGGGCTGACCGCCTTGATCCTGGTCCGGCCGTGGCGGGGCTGGCGCACGCCTTTGCGAATCCTCCTCGCCAGTGCCACCCTCGGCGGCGCGGTGCAGAGTGCCCTCATCTATTGCGGAATTGCCCGAGTACCTGCCTCGATGGCAATCCTCGTCGTGCAGTCCCAAGTGCCCTTCGCGGTGCTGGCGGCGTGGGCCTTCGGGCAGGAGCGGATGAATCTTCGCCGCCTCGCTGGAATCGCCGTCTCCCTCGCCGGCGTCGCTCTGGTCGTGGGCGCGCCGAATGCTCTGGGCGAGATCGGCGGCCTGTTGCTCATCGTGCTCGGCACTGCCGCCTGGGGTGTGGCGCAAGGGGTGATCCGCGTCGGCTCGCGGGACCCCGGCAACATGCTGATGGGCGCAATCGCGCTTCTGGCCGCACCCCAGCTTCTGGTGTTGTCGTTCGTCCTGGAATCCGGCCAGATCGAGGCCCTGACCAGCGCCGGTTGGCTCGATTGGAGCACCGTTGCAATACTCGCGCTGGCCGGATATGCCATCCCCTACAGCATCTGGTATGGCCTCTTGCGCCGTCTCCGCGTCGATCAGATCGCGCCTTTCGCACTTCTCATGCCCATCATCGGCGTTCTTACCAGCGCGGCATTTCTCGGCGAACGGCCGTCGCTCCTTTCCCTCCTCGGTGGGGCTGTCATTCTGTTCGGGTTGGCGCTTGTCGTGGGCATGCCGGTCGGGCGACGGGCAACGGCAGAACTCGCGACCGGTCGACTTGACCCGGTTATACGTCGAACCGAGGATTGAGGGTTCGCGATACGGTCCCATCAAGGCCAGTGCTGGCATCGGGCCGCGTGGCGCGCTACGTTATATTCCAAAAGATATAGCGTTGCGGGGAAAAGATGTTGAACGCCATCCGCTGCCGCTTCTTCCGCAGGGCGTTTGCCTATTGCATCCCAATCGGCGCCTTGGCCGGGCTCATCGGCCTGGGCGGCGGGGAGTTCCGGCTTCCCGTTCTCATGCATGCGGTCGGCTTCGATGCCAAATCCGCCCTGCCGCTGAACCTGAT
>JBGPNG010000345.1:0-3361 GCA_041487395.1 Dongiaceae bacterium | reverse complement strand
TCCGTTGGCATCGAACCACCCGGCCGGGCGCATCGCTCTTACAGCCCCGATTTTTGAAGCGCATCGAAAGCCGGCCCATATCCTTCCAGCGGCACGACAAACTGCACCGGGGGCTGTCCATTGTTCATGGCAAAGCCGAGGGTCAGTTGCGTGCCGCCCTTCAACTGCTTCAAGACCACGTCGCTGATGCCAAACAGCGCGGTGCAATACTGCGGCGAACACGAGGCGATGTTCGCCTTGAACGACGTGTTCCTGTCGACGCTGAACACCACGCCCTTCTGCAGATTGGCCACTGGCGGCAACAACAGCACCATGGCCGGCGTCCGCGTCTTGCCCACGAACCGGGTGCGGGCGATCAGTACGGTCTTGGTCTGATCGCTTTGGGGATGGACTTCGTGATGGATGATACAGAAGGGCTTCGGCTTGGTCGTTTCGCCCGCCGCCGCTGCCGGCGCCACGCAGTCCAGCGTCCAGGCCTTGAAGACCACGGTCTTCGGCTTGACGTCGGCGGCCATGGCCGACGCAGCGAAGCCCATCATGATCGCCGCCGTCAGCGCGACGCAACTCCACCGGCTCAATCTCACTATCGCTTCCTCCTTCGAAATCGCGACCCCACCCGCGAGGCCGCAGGCGCGCAGTCTGTCGGGGCATGGCCCGAGTTGCAAGCCTCCGTGCGGCCCCGCCATAATCATCCATGGATCCGCCGGTGGTCTGATCCTAACGCTTCCTGCCGAAGCGTTAGGTCAATCAGACCACCGGATCAAATAATTGGTGGGTCGATTCAGCCAACGGATAGGAGTCATCCGTTGGCATCGAACCACGAGGAGAAAAGCCATGTTCCGCATCGATCCCGCCCGGCAGGATCTCGCCGCCGAATTCAAAAGCCGCCCGTTCGGGCCCCACAGCGGCGAATTGCAGCGCCTGCTGAACCGGATGCGAAGCCAATCCCTGCCCGGCCGATACGCTTTGTTGACGCTCGTACCTCACCGCGAATGGGGCCTGCTGCGCCTGGGGGCGGCTCGCGGCGGCATGCCTGAGATCGTCGAGGGCGTGCGCTATCGCAGTGCTGCGGAAGCCGAATGGGATATTTTCAAGCGCCGCTGGCAGGAGATGACCGGCCAAACCCTGGCGATGGATTGAGGCCGCGATGAGTCCCGCGATGACCCGCACCATCCTGGGTTATGCCGATCGCCTCTCCGTCGCCCCGGGGGAGCGGATCGCCTTCAAGGCAAGCTGCATCGGCCACGCCCATTACCATCTTGAGATCGTCCGGCTGGTCAGCGGCGACCTGAGCCCCGAGGGTCCCGGCTTCGTCGAGGAAGAGATTCCTACCGGGATCGCCGGCAATTATCCGGCCCGGTTTCAGGATATCGCCGCCGGCTCCTATGCCGTCGTGCCGGACGCGCAAGTGTTCCATGGCCTCGCCAGCTTTGCCGTCGCGGCGATGATCTGGCCGACGACGCCCGGCCGCGCGGCCGATCGAGGGCCGCAGACATTGATCGCGCGACGATCGGACAAGGGCGGCTTCGCGCTGGCGATCGATCCTGCCGGTTGCCTCTGCCTGGTGCTCGATGACGGCAAGAACGGGGACGGCAAGGGCGGGGACGGTAAAGGCGGATGGGCCGAGATTTCCACCGCCAAGCCGATGCTGGCCCGCGAATGGTATTTCGCCGCCGCCAGCTTCGATGCCGCGCGGGGGCGCGTGCTGCTGGTGCAGGAGCCGCTGCTGGCTTATGCCCGCGACGACAGCCATGTCGTTCGGGAGTTCGCCGCGAAAATACGGCCGGGCGAGGCGGCAGCCCCGCTCACCATCGCCGCGGCGGTTCGCGAAGGAAAAGCGAGCGCGCTCTACAACGGCAAGATCGACAGCCCCCGCCTCTATCGCCGGGCCCTCAGCGAAGCCGAACTGCGCCAGGCGATCCCCTCGCCCATGGCCGCAGCCTATGGCGCCGACCTCGTTGCCGCCTGGGATTTCTCCATCGACATGGGCACCGATCGAATTCGCGATCGCTCGCCCCACCGGCTCGACGGGTGGCTGGCCAATTTGCCGACCCGCGCCATGAAGGGTTGGAACTGGGACGGCAGCGAACTCGACTGGAGGAAATCGCCCCGGCAATACGGCGCCATCCATTTTCACGACAGCGATCTCTACGACGCCGGATGGCAAAACGATGTCGTCTTCGAACCGCCGGCGCATCTGCGCAGCGGCATCTATGCCGCCCGCCTCAGCGACGGCGGGGAGGTGGAGCGCATTCCGTTCTTCATCCTGCCGAAACGCGGCACGGCGACATCCGACACGCTGTTCCTGATTCCGACGGCGAGCTACATGGCTTATGCCAACGAGCGGCTTGGCTACGATAGCGAATCGGCCGAAGTCGCCAGCAGCCATTTGCCGGCGCTCGGACGCGAGGATTTGTTTCTTAACGCCCATCGCGAATACGGCTATTCCTTCTACGAGCATCACAGCGACGGCAGCGGCGTCTCGATTTCCTCGCGGCTGCGCCCGATCCTCAATATGCGACCCGGCCATACGACGTCGTGGATCGGGCCCGCCGGCACGGCACCCTGGCAATTCAACGCCGATCTTCATATCAGCGCCTGGCTGGAGGCGATGGGCCATCGCTATGACGTGGCGACGGACGAGGATCTGCATGAAGAAGGATTGGCGCTGCTGCAACGCTACCGGGTAATCGTCACCGGCACCCATCCCGAATACTACTCGACCCAGATGTGGGATGCGCTCCAGGCCTATCTGCAGCGCGGCGGGCGGCTGATGTATCTCGGCGCCAACGGCTTCTATTGGCGCATTGCCTTCCACCCGAGCCTGCCCGGCGTCATCGAATTGCGCCGCGTCGAAGACGGCGTGCGCGACTGGTCCGGAGAGCCCGGCGAATATTATATGTCATTCACCGGCGAATATGGCGGGCTCTGGCGACGCAACGCCCGTCCGCCCCAGGCAATCGTGGGCGTCGGTTTCGTCGCCCAGGGCTTCGACGTCTCGTCATACTATGTGCGCCGGCCCGACAGTTTCGATCCCCGCGCCGCCTTCATCTTCGAAGGCATCGGCACAGACGAGAAGATCGGCGATTTCGGCCTGGTCGGCGGGGGTGCGGCGGGACTGGAACTTGACATCGTCGACCGCTCGCTGGGATCGCCGCCCCATACGCTGGTGTTGGCCGCATCCGAGGGCCACGGCCAAGCCTATATTCTGGTCCCCGAGGAGGTCACGTCGACATTTCCCAATACGGATGGCACCCAGAATCCGCGCGTGCACGCCGAGCTCGCCTTCTTCGAAACGCCGAACGGCGGGGCGGTGTTCTCGACCGGCTCGATCGCCTGGGCCGGCAGCCTGTCGCACAAC
>JBGPNG010000344.1:0-3364 GCA_041487395.1 Dongiaceae bacterium | reverse complement strand
CGAAGAGGGTCGGCGCCACATAGCAGCCCTTCTCCAGGCCGCTGGGCACGCTGCCGCCGAAGAGAAGCTTGGCGCCTTCCTTTCTGCCGATGCCGATGTAGTCGAGCACCCTTTTCTGCTGGCTCTTGCTGACCAGGGGGCCCATCTGGGTCTTGGGATCGAAGGGATCGCCCGGCTGGAACACGGTCTTGCTGCGCTTGGTGAAGAGATCGAGGAAGTCGTCGTGGACCTTCTTGTCCACCAGCAGCCGGGAGCCGGCATTGCAGACCTCGCCCTGGTTGCCGAAAATGCCAGTGATGGCATAGGTGACCGCGGCATCCAGATTGGCATCGCCCATGATGATCTGGGGCGTCTTGCCGCCGCATTCGGTTCCCACGCGCTTCATGTTCGATTGCCCGGCATAGACCAGCATCAGCTTGCCGACCTCGGCCGAACCGGTGAATGCGATCTTGTCCACGTCGTTGTGGAGCGCAAGCGCCTTGCCTGCCTCTTCGCCATAGCCCTGAACGACGTTGAACACGCCGGCGGGGCCGCCTGCCTCCATGAACAGTTTGGCCATCAGATTGCCCGAGAGCGGCGACTGTTCGGCCGGTTTCAGGATCACCGAATTGCCCGTGGCCAGCGCCGGGGCCACCTTCCAGGCGGCCATCATGAGCGGATAGTTCCAGGGAACGATGCAGCCGACGACACCCAGCGGCTCGCGCAGGATGTAGTGGAATTCCGACGAGGCGGTCGTCGTCACCTGTCCGAAGACCTTGTCGATGCATTCGCCCATGAACTGGAACGTCAGCGCCGAGCCGGGGACGTCCGCGCTCAGCATGTCGGAGACGGGCTTGCCCATGTTCAGCACATCGAGCACGGCGAATTCAACCGCATGTTCGCTGATGAGTGCGGCATAGCGGTAAAGCACATCCATGCGATCGCGCGGCGCCATGCGCGACCACGCCCCGGAGCGAAAGACTTTGCGCGCTGCCCGGACCGCGGCGTCGACGTCGCCGGCATCGCTACGCGCCATTTCGCAAATGACGGAATTGTCCACCGGATTGATGGATTCGAACTTGCGGCCCTTCTTGGCGTCGACGAACTTGCCGTCGATGAAATTGCGCGTTTCGGGTTTCAGCTTGTCCGCGATCTTGTGCCAGCCCTTGCGATCCAACGCCTTGGCTTGATCGAGATTCATGGCTTCCTCCTGCGATGTCAGAAAAATACCGATCGTAAACATGCACGGGCGAAAGGAACTCGCCGGGGCAAAATCCAGGCGCTTTATAGCACCGCGGCGCCTCTTGCGACTAGCCGTCGGCCGCCCGGCGCAGGCGCTCGCGATGGATCACATAGAGGCCGCTGCCGGCGATGATCGCGCCACCGATCAGCGTCCAATGATCGGGAAAATTGCCGAACAGGACGAGGCCCAGAGCCACGGACCAGATCAGTTGGATGTAGCTCATGGGGGCGAGCGTCGAGGCCGCAGCCCGGGCGTAGGCGAGGATCATGAGCAAATGGGCAACGCTGCCGACGATGCCGAGAAAAGCAAGCGTGAACCAGCCGGCCAGATCGGGGGCCTTCCAGTCGAAGGGCGCCAGCAGGCTCAGCACGACCAGGCCTGCAAGCGCCGACCAGATGAGCGTCGTTGCCCAACTGTCGCTGCGGCTGAGGACGCGCGTGCATATGGCATAGCCGGCAAACGAGGCAGCCGAAAGCAGCGGCAGCAGGGCCGCGGGCTGGGCCATCGCCGGGCCCGGCCGGATGATGATCAGGGAGGCGATGAAGCCGATGACGACCGCCGTCCAGCGCCGCGCCCCGACATGTTCCTTGAGAAACGGCACCGAAAGAGCCGTCAGCATCAGCGGGCCGACGAATCCGATGGCGGTCGCGTCGGCCAGCGGGATGAATTTCACCGCCAGCCAGAAAATGATGGTCGAGCCGAGCAGAAGCGCCGAGCGCAGCAGCTGCAGCCCCAGCCGCTTGCTGCGGATCGTGGCCAAGCCCCCGAAACGATAGACGATCGCCGGCAGGGTGATGGCGGCAAAGAGATAGCGGCCCCAGGCGACCTCGACCACCGGATAGGTCTGGGCGAGGTACTTGGCCGTGGCATCCATCACCGTGAACAAGAAGCCGGCGCCGAGCATCAGGAAGATTCCGGTCAGTGTCTGCCGGGCGGGGGCGGAGCGATCCATGGGTGCCGCGACTATGCCGGCTTTCGGTTCCCCCTCCAAGCCCGCCCGCGAACCTGTCGGCCACCTGTCACTTTCTAACCCGTGCCGACGCGCTGGCGGGCCACGGCGTCGATGGCGCCTTTCATTTCTAGATCCTCGGACAGCAGGCGTTCGAAATCGCCGGCGTAAAGGACCAGCAGGCGACAGAAGCCTAGCGCCGTCACGTCGGCCGTGCGCGGCCGGTGAGCGAGCAACGCGATCTCGCCGAAGAAATCGCCGCTGCCAAGCCGAATTTCGGAATCGCCGACGGCCACGGCCACGGCGCCGGACGCGATGAAATACATGGCATCGCCATGCTCGCCCTTGGTCACGATCCGCTCGCCCGGCAGCGCCAGACGGGGAGTCAGAAGCCGCGCAATGGCCGCTTGGCGCTCGGGCGCCAGATCGGTGAAAAGCGGCACCTTGGCGATCAGTGCCTTGGAATCCAGGGCTACGTCCAGGGGTGGGCGGCGCTCGAGCTGCCGGCGCCGTCCGGCGAGCCGCCGGTCGAGATCGTTGAAGATCTCCTGGCTCACCACCGATTCGTCGAACAGTGCGCGGAAGGTATCCTCCTCCAAACGCAACGAAACCCGGCCGAGGTAACGCCCCTCCAGCATTTCGGCATAATCGGGATATTGCAGGCGCAGAGCCGCCAGCGCCTGCGCGATGGCAGCCCCGCGCCGGCCCAGCACATCGGTCAATGTCGCCGCTGCTTCCGCGCCCAGGATCGGCTGCAAGCGGTCGGCCACGAACTCGCCGAGCTCGCTCAGCAGCAGGCGCTCCAGCAGCAGGCGCTCGAAGCGTTCGGCGAGCGCGCCCGCCAGCGGCCGTTCGATGCCCCGGTGATGATGCAGCCAGAGGGCCAGGCGAAAGCTGCGCGGAAAACCCAGGGCCGCCGCCGCCGCGCGCTCGTATTCCGGGGCGCCGCCGGTCTTGGCGGCATCGCCCAGGAGCGCGGCGCCGGCGATCAGCGCATCGGCGACGCTGCGCGGCAGGATACCGGCCTCCAGCTTGGCCAGCGCCAGCTCGCCTTCGTGGGTCGCCAGGATCCTGAGGCCGATATAGACGAGATCGTCAGGGGCCAGCGCCCTCAGATGGCCTTGCGCCTCCACCGCGGCGATGCGCCGGTCGTATTCCTCCGTCATCTGGGCCACGGGCCGGGGCGCCAGTTT
>JBGPNG010000343.1:0-3367 GCA_041487395.1 Dongiaceae bacterium | reverse complement strand
AGGTCGGCCGCGCCCTGACAATCGCGTGATCCTGCCCGCGCACAAGCACTTCGGGAACCAACCGTCGGCTATTGTAGCCCGAGGCCATGACGGCGCCATAGGCGCCGGCCGAGGCGAAGGCCAGCAGATCGCCGGATGCCACCGGGGGCAAAGGGCGGTCGTGGGCGAAGGAATCGCCAGTTTCGCAGATCGGGCCGACCACGTCGAAACGTCGCACGGCCGCATCGGAGGCGGGCTCCGCCACCGGCAGGATCGCGTGATATGCGTCGTAGAGGGCCGGGCGGATCAGGTCGTTCATCGCCGCATCGGCGATGACGAAACTGCGTTCGACGCCATGCTTCACAAAGATGACGCGGGTGACCAGCAGGCCCGCGGCACCCACGATACAGCGCCCTGGCTCAAAGACCAGTTGGCAGCCGAGATTGCCCACCGTCTCGTCCACCACTCTTGTGTAGTCCTCAAGCGTCGGCGCCTGTTCGTCGTGGTAGGCGATGCCGATGCCGCCACCCAGATCCAGGCTATCGACCTCGTGGCCCTCGGCGCGCAATTCGGCGGTCAGGGCAGCGATCTTGGCAAAGGCGGTCCGATAGGGTGCAAGCTCGGTCAGCTGCGAGCCGATATGAACGGCGAGACCATGAAGCCGGATGCCGGCCATCTTGGCTGCTTGGCCATAGATCTCGCGGATATGACCGAGATCGATGCCGAATTTATTTTCCGCCTTGCCGGTTGCGATCTTTTTGTGGGTGCGTGCGTCGACATCGGGATTCACGCGCAAGGCCACGCCCGCGCGCCGGCCCTTGGAGCGGGCGACCCGGTCGAGGAGTTCCAGTTCCGGCAGGGATTCGACGTTGAACTGGCGAATGTCGGCGTCGAGCCCGGCGGCCATCTCGGCCTCGCTCTTGCCGACGCCGGCGAAGACGATGCGCTCGGCGGGAATGCCCGCGGCCAAGGCCCGGCGCAATTCGCCTTCGGACACCACATCGGCGCCGGCGCCGAGCTTGGCGAGCGTCGCGATCACGGCCTGATTGGAATTGGCCTTGAGCGAATAGCAGATCGTCGCCTGTCGCCCGTCGAAGGCGTTGGCGAAGGCTTGATAGCGCTCGACCAGCGCGGCGGTGGAATAACAGTAGAAAGGCGTGCCCACGGCGGCGGCAAGCCGGTCGAGCGGCACCCCCTCGGCATGCAAGGTGCCGCCGACGTAGTGGAAATGGTTCATGGATAGGCGGGACGCAGCGGGTCGATGGTCGCGCTCGGCGGAAACCGCAGGCCCGGCGCCTGCGCCCCGGGTGCGAGTTCGGGAATGGGTTCGGCTGCCGGATATTGATGCGGGAACTGGTCGGGGCGCGGCGGTTCGGGATCGCCCACCTTGCCGCAGGCGGTCAAGGCGAAGAAGGCGATCAACAACAGGGCACGGTTTTTCATAGAAACCTCTCCCGGGCCGCCGCTGCCGCCCGGCGGACGTTCGCCGGCGCCGTGCCGCCGTAGCTCTTGCGGCCTTCGACCGCGGCCTCGACGCTGAGGGAACGGCGGATTTCATCGCCGATCCGGGGTTCGATGCGCTGCATATCGACGAGCGGAAGGTCGGCGAGTGTGCATCCCCGCTGTTCTGCCAGGCGGACCAGGCTGCCGGTGATGTGATGCGCCTCGCGGAACGGCAGGCCCAGGCTGCGCACCAGACTGTCGGCAAGATCGGTTGCGGTGATGAAACCCTTGTCGCAGGCCCGCCGCATGGCGTCGGCGTCGACGCGAAGATCGCGCACCATCCCGGTCATGGCGGCAAGCACCAGATTCAGATTGTCGACGGCGAGAAACACCGGCTGCTTGTCCTCCTGCATATCCTTGCCATAGGTTAGCGGCAGACCCTTCATGACCACGAGAAGCTGGACCAGCGCGCCGATCGCTTGTCCCGCCTTGCCGCGCACCAACTCCGCGGCATCGGGGTTGCGCTTCTGCGGCATGATCGAACTGCCGGTGGTGAAAGCATCGCCCAAGGCGACGAAGCGGAAGCCCTCGCTGGTCCACAGCACAAGTTCCTCGGCGAAGCGCGACATATGGGTCGCCAGGATAGCCCCGAAGGCCAGGAACTCGAGGGCAAAATCGCGGGCCGAAACGGCATCCAGCGAATTGGCCATGGGGCGGGCAAAGCCGAGGCTCGCCGCCGTCATCTGCGGGTCGATGGGAAAGGTGGTGCCGGCAAGCGCGCCGGCGCCGAGCGGAGATTCGTTGAGGCGGGCCCGGGCATCGGCCAGCCGGGCGCGATCGCGCCCCAGCATCTCGACATAGGCCATAAGGTGATGGCCGAACGTCACCGGCTGAGCGAGCTGCAGATGGGTATATCCCGGCATGATGGTGGCCGCCTGTTCCTCGGCCCGGTCGATTAAGGCGGCAATCAGCCTGGTGACGGCCTGGAAAAGACCATCCATTTCATCGCGCAGCCAAAGGCGGAAATCGGTCGCGATCTGGTCGTTGCGCGATCGGGCGGTGTGCAGCCGCCCGGCGGCCTCGCCGATCAGTTCAGCCAGGCGAGATTCGACATTCATATGGATATCTTCGAGAGCCACCTTGAAATCGAACCGGCCAGCGGTAATTTCCTCTTCGATCTTGTCGAGGCCCTTGCGGATCGCTTCGCCGTCGGCTCGGTTCAAGATACCCTGGCGGACCAGCATGGCGGCATGCGCGCGGCTGCCGGCGATGTCCTGGACATAGAGCCGACGATCGATATCGATCGACGCGTTGATCTGTTGCATGATCTGGGCGGGCCCGTCGCCAAAGCGGGCGCCCCACATGGTGTTGGCCGGGGTGTTGGCCGGACTGGGTTTTGCCGTTTCGGCGGATGGGGAATGAGGTTTTTCGATGCTCAAGCGGATTGCCCTCTGTGCCGCCCTGGCGGCAATCTACGTCGGCCCGGCGGCGCAAGCCGCCGACGGACCGCCCATCGCCGGATCGGTCGCGGACTTTAGCCGGATCGACCCGTCGCTGCCAGCGCCGGACGATCCTTTCACCGACGCCATCGGCCGCCCCTTCAGTCTAGCCGATTTCAAGGGCAAGTATTTGCTGCTCAATCTCTGGGCGACCTGGTGCGGGCCTTGCGTTGCCGAGATGCCCTCGCTCGACCGCCTGCAGGCGAAACTCGGCGGCGCCGATTTTGCCGTGCTGCCCATTTCCGTCGATCGCGGCGGTGCCGGGCAGGTGGCCGGATTTTACGAACAGCATCGCATCGCCCATCTGGGCGTTTATGTCGATGCCGCCAATCGCTTGGCCCAGCGCATGTCGGTCACCGGGCTGCCGACCAGCTTTCTGGTCGATCGCAATGGCCGGGTCGTGGGCTCGCTGGCCGGCGGAGCCCAATGGGACACGCCGGAGGCTT
>JBGPNG010000342.1:0-3374 GCA_041487395.1 Dongiaceae bacterium | reverse complement strand
GGCAATGGCAAGACAGGCGCTTGGGGGCCTTGTGGCCTGCCGACGTCAGAACGGGCTATCTGCCGCGGCTGCACGGCGCCGGCGTTGGTGATACCTGCGCATTTTGGCGCGACTGCCGCACACTTCCATCTCGCACCAGCGGCGGCGGCCGTTCCGGCTGGTATCGAGAAACAGCCAACCGCAATTATGCCCCGGGCAGATTTTCACCCGGCTGAGATTGCCGGCCGTCAACAGCTCGGCGGCCGAGCGGGTGATCGGCCAGATCAGGCGCTCCGGCTGAGGCGAATGGGCCGGCCAATTCCAGGCGAAGCCTGCCGCGGTCGGTTCGATCGCCGCCGCAGCCATGGTTTTCGCCAAGGCTCGATTGAACTTGGCGAGCGCCGCGGAGGGTGGCGTCGCACCGGACACCGCGGCGTGAAACAGCGCGTAAAGCGACTCCCGCAATGCGACCGCTCGCAGCAGGGCGCGATGCGCCGCACGAGGCTTGCGTGATGCCGAAGCGGCGAGGGCCCGCGCGTCTGCCTCGGCGATCGCGCCGGCATGACGGGCCCAGGCCAGCAGATGCTCGAAACGGCGAAGATGGTCGAGATGCCTGGAAGTACCCCGGCCGCTGGCCGTGTTGACGAAATTCAGGCAGAGCGCGCCGCCTACCAGCGGCAGGCGGCCGGCCCGAGATTTCTCGGCGGTGATCGACGCGGGGGCCGACATGGTCTTGAGCTTGCTCTTCTTACCGGTTAATGTCGGTTCGATGGTAACACAGCGATCCTCGAAGAGCCAGGGAAGGGGAGTAGCGCTGGTTCTTGGCGCCGCGGCCTGCATCCTCGGCGCCATCGGTGCCGCCAGCGCGCAAGACGCCGACAGCGGCGATGTCGCCGGAGCGGGCGATAGCCCTCTCCAACGTTGCGAGGCGCTGCTTCCCGGGTTCGACGACAATCCCACTAACATTCAACATGAGATCCAGGAGAGCGATCCGACCAAGCCCGTCGGCGTCCGTCTGACCTGGACGCGCAGCGACGCGACCGGCCCGGACAAGGAAGGCTGGATCATCTGCTTCTTCCTGCCGCGCAGCGAAACGCAAGGACGCTGGCAGATCGATCTGGTCGACAGTCAGAAGTTCGGCAAGCTGAAACGTTACGACGTGCAGCAACTCTACAAATTGCTGTACCTACGCCAACACAGCAATATCACGCCGGACTTTCATCCGGCGCCGACCGCCTGGACACCGTGGCTCTATTACCTGCAGCAGACGATCAACGCCGTGACCTTGGGCTGTCTTTATGCGCTTCTCGCCGTCGGCTTCACGCTGATCTATGGCATCACGCGGTTCATCAATCTGGCGTTCGGCGACCTCTACATGATCGGCGCCTTCGTCACCTACATCGGCTATATCCTGACGTTGATATCCGGCAGCAACTTCACCTTCCTGCCGATCCTTCTCATCGGCATGTTCGTCATCGCGACAGGCGCCATTGCGGGCTGGACGGCCAATCGCCTCGTATTCGGCAAGATGCAGGCCGCCGCGACGACGGTGCCGCTGGTGGCCTCGATCGCGCTTGCCATCATCCTGCGCGAAGCGGTGCGTCTGCTGCAGGGGCCGAAGACCCGGTGGATGCCGCAAAACCCCTACACCTCATGGCGCATCATCGAGGGGCTCGGGTACGACGTTTATCTCCGCAAATGGCATGTCTTCGTCGGACTTGCTACCGCCGTGATCGCCGGGCTGCTCTGGTGGGCCAGCCGACATACGAATTTCGGTCGCAGTTATCGCGCCTGCGCGCAGGATCCGCGCATGTCGGCGCTCCTGGGCGTCAATGTGCGCGGCACGATCTCCATGAGCTTCGTGCTGAGCGGTGCCCTGACCGGGGCGGCCGGGTTGTTCGAAGCGCTGCAATACAACGCCGTCGATTTCAACATGGGTTTCATCGTCGGCTTCAAGTCGCTGATCGCCGCCTTGCTGGGCGGCATCGGCTCGCTGCCAGGCGCCATGGTCGGGGGTTTCCTTCTGGCCTTGATCGAAACCTATTCCGGCGTGCTGATCGGTTTCGAATGGCGCGATGTGGTGGTCTTCGCGGTCCTGGCCATGGTGCTGGTGTTCCGGCCGGGCGGGCTGTTCGGCACGTTGCGGCTGATGCCCGCGGACGAACGGCCGTGATGCGGGGCAGGGGGCCGATCTGTGCGCTCCGATGGCGCAGGGGCCGAATGGGCGCAACGCTCTTGCAGGTCGCGGCGTCTGCGATTAGGGTCCACAAATCAAAATGGTGGCCATGAATCGCCAAAAAAAGAAGATGGCGACGGGTGAGGCGGCGAAGTTCGATTCATCAAGGCACGACAGTGTCGGCATAGGGGATGCGCCGGTGAACGGAGCTTTGTGGTCGGCGGGCCGGCAGGTGGGTTGAGGGGCGGGGGAACGATGGCACTCTTCATTCAACAATTGATCAACGGCGTGTCGCTTGGCGCCATCTATGGCCTGATCGCCATCGGCTACACGATGGTCTACGGCATCATCGGCATGATCAATTTTGCCCATGGCGACATCTATATGATCGGCGCCTTCACCGCGCTGATCGGCTTCCTCCTCATGGGCGCCTTCGGGATCACCTGGATCCCGCTAGCCCTGTTTGTGGTGCTCATCCTCGCCGTTGTTTTCACCGCCGCCTACGGTTGGGCCGTCGAGCGGATCGCCTATCGACCCCTGCGCAACTCGACCCGGCTGGCGCCACTCATCTCGGCGATCGGCATGTCGATCATGCTGGAGAACTACGTTCAACTGATTCAGGGTGCGCGCACCAAGCCGCAAAGCAACTTGATAACGGGCGGATTCGCCCTGATGAATGAAGGCGGCTTCACTGTGCAGGTCCGCTATCTGCAGATCGTCATCGTGGTCCTTACCGTTTTGATCATGCTCGGATTCACCTTGCTGATCCACCGCACGCCGCTGGGCCGCGCCCAGCGGGCGACGGAGCAGGACAAGAAGATGGCTGCGCTGTTAGGGGTGAATGTCGATCGGACGATTTCGCTGACCTTCGTCCTCGGCGCGGCTCTCGCCGCCGTCGCCGGGATGATGGTGTTGCTCTACTACGGCCAGATCAATTTCTACATCGGCTTCGTCGCCGGCATCAAAGCCTTCACCGCGGCCGTACTCGGCGGCATCGGTTCGTTGCCCGGCGCCATGCTGGGCGGCTTGTTGATTGGCATGATCGAGATCATGTGGTCGGGTTATTTCTCGGTCGACTACAAGGACGTTGCCGCGTTGTCCGTCCTCGTCATGGTCCTGATCTTCCGGCCGACAGGGCTTCTCGGCCGGCCGGATTTGGAAAAGGTATAGACGATGCAAGTTGCAGCCGCGGAGAGGGTCGTGGAGTACCGCGATATCG
>JBGPNG010000341.1:0-3378 GCA_041487395.1 Dongiaceae bacterium | reverse complement strand
GCCGTCATCCGCCTTCGGCGGAGAAGCGCGGGGCTCAAATTGGCCTCGCTCTTGCTGTCGGCCATGTTTCTGGCCGGCGCGATGGCCCATGCCGAGACGGTGCTGAACCGTGGCAATGGTGCCGAACCGGAAACGCTCGATCCGCAGAAGCTGACCGGCGTGCCGGAAGCCAATATCGCCTATGATTTGTATGAAGGCCTGGCGACGCTCGACGACCACGGCAATCCGACGGGCGGCGTGGCCAAGAGCTGGGAAATTAGCGACGACGGCAAGACCTATACCTTCCATTTGCGCGAAGACGCCAAATGGTCCAATGGCGATCCGATCACCGCCGACGACGCTGTCTACAGCTTGCGCCGCATCGTCGATCCGAAGGTGGCGGCGGAATATGCCTATATCTACGCGCCGATCCTGAACGCCGACGACATCAGCAGCGGCAAGGAAAAGGATCTGACCAAGCTCGGCGTCGTCGCCGTCGACGCGCATACGGTGAAGATCACGCTGAAGGCGTCGACACCCTATTTCATCGGCCTCCTCGCCCACACTTCCGGCCAGATTGTCAACAAGGCGGTCGTCGAGAAGTTCGGCGACCAGTGGACGCGGCCGGGCAACAACGTCACCAGCGGCGCCTACATGATCACCGAGTGGACGCCGCAGTCGCGCATTGTCATGGTCAAGAACCCCAACTTCCATGACGCGGCCAATGTGAAGATCGACAAGATCATCGTTTATCCAACCGAGGATCTCGACGAGGAATTCAAGCGATTCCGGGCCGGAGAGCTCGACATCACTTATGACATGCCCAAGGACAAGATCCCATTGGCGCAGAAGGAGTACAAGGGCGAGTTCCATCAATCGGCATATTTCGGCACCTACTTCTACGCCATCAACATGACCAAGGACCCGCTCGGCAAGGATCTTAAGCTCCGCAACGCGCTCTCAATGGCGATCGATCGCGAAGCGCTGGTGAAGAAGATCACGCTGGGTGGAGAGCTGCCTGCGTATTCGTGGATGCCCCCGGGCGTGCCGGGGTATACCCAGCAGAAGCTCGACTTCGCCTCCATGACGATGAAACAGCGCCTCGCCAAGGCGAAGCAACTCCTGAAGGAAGCCGGTTACGGCCCGAACAAGCCGCTGCAGGTGGAGATCCTCTACAATACCAGCGAGAACCACAAGAAGATCGCGATTGCGATCGCCAGCATGTGGAAAGCGATCGGCGTCCAGGCCAAGCTGAACAACCAGGAATGGAAGGTCTATCTCGACACCCGCAAGCATGACTACCAGGTCGCACGCGCCGGCTGGATCGGCGATTATCTCGATCCCAGCGACTTCATGGAGCAGTACATGTCGGATGCGGGGGATTCGGACTTCCTGCACTACGACAACAAGGACTATGACGGCCTGCTCCGCAAGGCGCAGACCGAGACCAATCAGGAGGCCCGCATGAAGCTCTTCGAGCAGGCCGAGACGATCTTCCTCAACGATCAGCCACTGATCCCGATCTACCACTATGTTCACGTCCAGATGATCAGCAAGAAGCTCGATGGCTGGCACGACAATCTGCTGGGCTACAATTTGAGCCGCTATTTGTCCTTCAAGTCGTAGTTCCGAATCGGGATTCGAACGATGACGATCGGCCGCCTTCCCGTTATCCGCCTTCGGCGGAGAAGCGCGGGGGCGGCCGGTTTCTTCAGTCGCAAAGGGATTTGATCGAGCGTGCTGCAATTCGCCGTCAAGCGTTTGCTGGGCGCGGTACCGACCCTCCTGCTAATCGTCACCGTCTCCTTTTTTCTCATGCGCATCGCGCCGGGCGGACCCTTCGACAAGGAGCGCATCGTTCCGCCGGAGATCGAGGCGCGGCTGATCCACGTCTATCATCTGGATGAGTCTTTGCCGATGCAGTTCCTGCGCTACCTGGGCGATCTCGCCCGGGGCGACTTCGGCCCATCGCTGAAGTATAAGGATTTCAGCGTCACCGAGCTCATCTGGGGCGGCTTTCCTGTCTCCATTCGTCTGGGTGGCATTGCCGTCCTTCTGGCGCTCGTCATTGGCGTCACCATCGGAACGATCGCCGCGCTGCGGCAGAACACCGCCACCGACTACACGGGCATGGGCGTGGCGATGATCGGAATCGTGATTCCGAACTTCGTGCTCGCCCCCCTACTCACCCTGGTCTTCGGTCTTTGGCTGTCCTGGCTCCCCGTCGGCGGCTGGGGCGCCGGCGACATCAAGTACATGCTCCTGCCCGTGATTGCCCTCAGCCTCTATCAGGTCGGCTTCATCGCCCGGTTGACGCGCGGCAGCATGATCGAGGTGCTGCGCACGAACTATGTGCGCACGGCACGGGCCAAGGGCCTGCCAGAACATATCGCCATCACGCGCCACGCGCTGAGGGCCGCCATGCTCCCCGTCGTGTCATACCTCGGGCCGGCGGTGATCAATACGATCACCGGCTCGGTCATCGTCGAGCAGATCTTCGGCATCCCCGGAATTGGCCGCTATTTCGTGCAGGCTGCCCTTAATCGCGACTACACGCTTGTCATGGGGGTGACGATCTTCTACGGCGTGCTGATCATCCTCGCCAATCTCGCCGTCGATCTGATCTACGGCCTGCTCGATCCCCGAATACGTTACGACTGAGGCGATCATGACCGATGCCGCATTTCCGCCCGTGATATCGCCGACCGAGGAATTTAAGGGTCGCAGTCTATGGGTCGATGCTTGGCGGCGCCTCCTTCACAACCGAGCCGCGGTCGTCAGCGTGGTGCTATTGGCGATTATCGCGTTCGCGTCGGTCTTCGCGCCCCTGTTCAGCCCGTTCGCCTATGACGACGTCTCCTGGGATGCCGTCAGCGCTCCGCCCGACTTCGCCTCCGGACATTATTTCGGCACCGACGACAACGGCCGCGATCTTTTCGTTCGGACCATGTATGGCGGGCGCGTCTCCTTGACCGTCGGACTGGTCGCGACATTCGTCAGCCTCGTCATCGGCGTCGCCTGGGGAGCGATCGCCGGCTTCCTCGGTGGGCGGATCGACGGCGTTTTGATGCGCATCGTCGACATCCTGTACTCGGTACCCTTCATCTTCTTCGTCATCATGCTGACGGTCGTCTTCGGGCGGAACATCGTCCTGATCTATGTGGCCATCGGCGATGTTTCCTGGCTCGACATGGCCCGCATCGTACGGGGCCAGACAATGAGCCTGTAGAGGCGCGAGTTCGTCGAGGCCGCCCATGCCGAGAAAGCTGATGAAGGATTCGGTCAGGATGACGGTCGGCACGGTCAGCGTGACATAGACGACGACGGGGCCGAGCGTATTTGGGATGATGTGGCGGCGAACGATGACGAGCGGTCTGACGCCGCCCGCCATCGCACCTT
>JBGPNG010000340.1:0-3390 GCA_041487395.1 Dongiaceae bacterium | reverse complement strand
CATCTGCAATGCGTTGGAAATGCTCGATGCGAAATTCAAGAGTCACGGCTACACCATCGATCCGCTGGTCTGTGCCTTTCCCAAGCTGCCGCCCATCGTCGGCTATGCCAGGACCTCCACCATGCGGGCGACGCGACCGGCGGCGCGCGACAAGAAGGCCGAAGACAAGATCAACGAAGCCTATCTCGACTACGTCGTCGCCGGGCCCAATCCCAAGATCGCGGTGGTTCAGGACCTGGACGGCGAACAGCGCGGCCGCGGCGCGCTGTGGGGTGAGGTAAATACGACGATGCACAAGGCCATGGGCTGCCTGGGCGTCGTCACCAACGGCAGCGTGCGCGACCTGCGCATGATCGCCCCCGACTTCCAGCTTCTCGCAGGCTCGATCGGCCCTTCCCACGCCCACGAGCATATCGTGGCCTTCGGCTGCGAGGTCAATGTCGCCGGCATGGTCGTGGAGGATGGTGATCTGGTTCATGCCGACGAGCATGGCGCCGTCGTCATCCCTCATGAACTTGCCCGCAAACTGGCCGATGCCGTCGCCCTTGTCATGCGGCGCGAGGCGGTGATCCTGAAGGTCTGCCGGGCGCCGGGCTTCACCGTCAAGAAGCTGAAGAAGGCGATCGCCAAGAGCGAGCACGTTCACTGAAACTTGTCGGTGCCGCGCGCAAGCGCGGCTCCGGGCGATTTTTGCTTGTTCGTGGACCCGAATTGCGGCATGACGCCGGGCTCTCGCGATGGCATAAATCCATCCCTCGACAGACGACGGAAGCAATCGACCCATGGCGAAGCCGATTCTGGTGACGGCCCTTTGCGGCAGCCTGCGCAAAGGCTCCTACAATCGCATGGCGCTGAAGGAGGCGATCAAACAGGCGCCCGACGGCATGAAGATCGAAGAGTCGGAGATCGGCAATCTGCCGCTCTACAACGCCGATTTGCACCAGACGGCCTTTCCCGCACCGGCCCAGCAGCTCATCGACCGTATCGCTGCGGCCGACGCTCTGCTCTTCGTGACACCGGAATACAACTACTCGATTCCAGCCCCCTTGAAGAATGCCATCGATTGGGTTTCCCGCGCGCCCAATCAACCCTTCGCCGGAAAGCCCGCGACCATGATCGGTGCCAGCACGGGCCTGCTCGGCACCGTGCGCGCGCAGATGCATCTGCGCCATAGCATGGTCTTCCTCAACATGTTCGCGATCAACAAGCCCGAGGTCATGATCGGCCAGGCGCAAAACAAGTTCGACGCCGCCGGCAATCTGACCGACGAGACCGCGCGGGGCCTGATCCGCGATCTGCTGGTGGCGCTGGCCGCCTGGACGCGCAAACTGCGGGGTGAGTGATCGGGCTTTTCCCTGCGTCTCTGGGGCCCGCGAAGCAAAGCGATTCCCGAATCGCCCGGCACTTCTTAGACTGGAGCCCGAGAAACCTCATCGCCCTCAGGAGAACAGCCATGCTGCCTCATTCCTTGCCCTTGCTTCCATCGCCACCGGTGCCAAGGCGGCGGTCATATCGCTGCCATTGTTGAATTAAGCGTCGTTGGCGCGCGGTTTCATGAACCGTTTGGCGAGGGAAGATCAATGCTGAAAATATGGGGCCGTGCAAACTCCATGAACGTGCAAAAGGTGATGTGGGCCGTGGGCGAACTCGCGCTTGCCCATGAGAGGCTCGATGTGGGCGGCCGCTTCGGCGGCCTCGACAAGCCGCCCTATCTCGCCATGAACCCCAACGCACGCATCCCGACCATCGACGACGAGGGCCTTGTCGTCTGGGAGAGCAATGCCATCGTGCGCTATCTCGCCGCGCGCTATGGCGAGGGCCTGTTGTGGGATGCCGATCCGCGGACGCGCGCGCGGGCCGACCAGTGGATGGATTGGATGCAGACCACGCTTGCTCCGGATTTCTACAATCTGTTCTTTCAAGCAGTCAGAATTCCGGCCGAGCGCCAGAAGCCGCAGGCCATCGCCGAGGCGCGCCGTCGCCTGGGCGCGCAGCATGCAATTCTCGAGCGACAGCTTGCCGGAAA
This sequence comes from Dongiaceae bacterium, assembly GCA_041487395.1. GTDB lineage: Bacteria > Pseudomonadota > Alphaproteobacteria > Dongiales > Dongiaceae > DASXQK01. The sequence goes on along the minus strand of JBGPNG010000340.1, from coordinate 1,364 downwards.
GGCCTATCTGCTGGGCGATCGGCTTTCCATGGCCGACATCGTCATCGGTACCACCCTCTATCGATATTATGAGATGGCGATCGAACGTCCGGTGCTGCCCAATCTGCGCGGCTGGTACGAGCGCTTGATGGCCCGCCCCGCCTATCGCACGCATGTCATGGTGTCCTTCGAAGAGTTGCGCGGCAGCACCGGTTGATCGGGGAAGCGGAAGCTTGCGGCCCGTTGAGGTTTTCGGGACCGCGGCAATCTGCCCCACGCTATCAGATGCGTCTTCAGCGGGAATGGGGCCAGAAGCCCGGTCTGTGGCGCGATCTGCTTTTGTGGCGCCACTAAGACAAGGGCTCACCAGCCGAGCGCGCAACCGTCCTTGCGCGGATCTGAGCCCGCGGTCAGCGTGCCCGCCTGCCAATCGATCAGGATCGCTTGGCCGCCGCCATGGGGTTCCACCGGGGTCACGACGCGGTGTCCTTTCTTGCGCAAGCCGGCGATGGCCTCGGCCGGCACGCCGCGCTCCGCCTCGATCGCCTGATCATCGTAGAACACGCGGGCGCTATCCAACGCGGCCTGGGGATCCATGCCGTAGTCGAGCAGGTTGATCAGCAGATGGACATGGCCAAAGGGCTGATAGTCGCCACCCATGACGCCGAACGGCATCAGCGCGCGGCCCCCGCGCATCGCCATGCCCGGCATGATGGTGTGCATCGGCCGTTTGCAGGGGGCGATGACGTTGGGATGGGCCGGGTCCAGACGGAACCCAGCACCGCGGTTCTGCAGGGTCACGCCCGAGCGCGGCTCCACCAGACCGCTGCCGAAGGAGTGGTAGATCGAGTTGATGAAACTGATCGCGTTGCGATCGCGATCGACGACGCTCAGATAGACGGTCTCCGATCGCTGCATGGGTGCCGCCGGCAGCTTGGTCATGGCGCGGTCGGGATCGATGAATGCCCGCAGTTTGTCGGCATAGCCAGCGGAGAGAAGCCGTGCGACGGGCACCTCGCCATGGGCCGGATCGGCAATCCACCGGTCGCGCTCGCGATAGGCAAGGCGTCCCGCTTCGACCTCGAGATGCAAGCGCTCCGCGCCCAGCGGATCGCTTTTGGCGAGGTCATGGCCGGAAAGGATGTTCAGCATGATGAGCGCCGTCAGGCCCTGGTTGTTGGGCGGCATCTGGTAGATGTCGGCGCCGCGGTAGGTCGTGCTGACCGGGCTGACATATTCGCCGGTCGCTGCGGTGAAATCCTCCAGGCTGTGGAGACCGCCCAGGCTGCGCAGATGGTTGACGATGCCTTCGGCGACTGGCCCCTTATAGAAGCCGTCGCGGCCGGCGGCGGCGATGCGCCGCAGCGTCGCCGCCAGTTCCACCT
>JBGPNG010000339.1:0-3397 GCA_041487395.1 Dongiaceae bacterium | reverse complement strand
CCTTGATCTCGCCTTTTGCAAGTAGGCGCACGCCGTCCCGCGTCCGGCGTAGAACGCCGGCGGCGACCAGCGTCGCACCATCGATCGTCCCCTTGGCTTCCAGGCGACCCGCATCGACCGCCTGCTGCAGGCGGCCGACATTGACTTCGACGTAATCCGGGCGATGGACGTTGTTGAAGCCGCGTTTCGGCATGCGCATGTGGATCGGCATCTGGCCGCCCTCGAAGCCGTTGATGGCCACACCCGTACGCGCGGTCTGGCCCTTGCCGCCGCGACCAGCTGTCTTGCCTTTGCCGGACCCGATTCCGCGCCCGACGCGCATGCGCGATTTGCGGGATCCCGGATTGTCGGAAAGCTGATTGAGCTTCATAGCTGAAATTCCCTACTCGACCCGCACCAGATGGCGGACCTTGTTGATCATGCCGCGCACGGCGGGCGTGTCTTCCAGTTCGCGTGTGCGACGCACCTTGTTGAGGCCCAGGCCGATCAAGGTCCGGCGCTGGTCGGCAAACCGGCCGGCCGCGCTCGCGAATTGCGTCACGCGCAAGGTGTTCTTGCCCTTGGCGGCGGTGCCCGTCTTCTCAGCCATCGACTTTACTCCCTCGCCTCCGCCTTGGCATCGCTTGTCTCGCGCTTGCCGATGATCTCGCTCACCTTCTTGTTGCGTCGCGCCGCGACGCTGCGCGGCGACGAGCAACTGACCAGGGCGGCGAAGGCCGCCTTCACCATGTTGTGCGGGTTGGACGTGCCGACAGACTTTGCCACGATGTCTTCGATGCCCAGCGCTTCGCAAACCGCGCGGACCGGGCCGCCGGCGATGATGCCGGTGCCGGGAACGGCGGCGCGCATGATGACTGTGCCGGCCCCGAAATGTCCGGTGGCATCGTGATGCAGCGTGCGGCCCTCGCGCAGCGCCACGCGAACCATGTGGCGCTTGGCATGCTCGGTCGCCTTGCGGATCGCCTCGGGCACTTCGCGGGCCTTGCCGGCGCCGTGGCCGACGCGGCCCTTGCCGTCGCCAACGACGACCAAGGCGGCAAATCCGAAGCGTCGACCGCCCTTCACCACTTTGGCGACGCGATTGATGCTGACGAGCTTCTCGACGACCTCGCCCTCATCGCGGTTGCGGTCCCGATCGCCGCCGCGTTCGCGCCGATCGCCTCTTTCGCTACGTGCCATACTTGGCCTCTCCTAGAAGGACAGGCCGCCCTCGCGGGCGGCGTCGGCCAGGGCCTTGACCCGGCCATGAAACAGATAGGAACCCCGGTCGAACACGACTTCCTTGATTCCGGCGGCGACCGCCCGCTCGGCGAGCAGTTTGCCGACGGCCTTGGCGGCATCGATATTGGCCCCGGTCTTCAGGCCGCTTTTCAGCTGCTTGTCGACCGAGGAGGCGGCGGCCAGGGTCTGGCCGCGCTTGTCGTCGATGACCTGCGCATAGATATGCAATCCGGAGCGGAAGACCGAGAGCCGCGGGCGGTTGATCGATTTCACCCGGATCTGATGGCGCACCCGTTCCTGGCGGCGCAAGCGTGGCGGTTTTTTGGCATGGGGCATGGTCAGCGTCCTACTTCTTCTTGCCTTCCTTGCGGACGATTCTCTCGCCCAGGTACATCACGCCTTTGCCCTTGTACGGCTCCGGCTTTCGGTAGCTGCGAATTTCGGCGGCCACCTGCCCGACGCGCTGCTTGTCGGCACCGCTGATCAGGATGGACGTCGGCTTCTCGCATTTGATCTGGATATCGGAGGGGATCGGATAGTTCACGTCGTGGCTGTATCCCAGCTGCATCATCAAGGTCTTGCCCTGGACCGCCGCGCGATAGCCCACGCCGCTGATGTCGAGGGATTTGCTATAACCCTGGGAGACGCCGGCCAGCATGTTGCGCACCAGATTGCGGGTCGTCCCCCACATCATGCGCGCGTGCTTGGATTGGCCGAGCTGCTTCACCCAGACCTTGTTGTCCTCGACCTTCACTTCGACGTCGCCGGAAACCCGCACCGCGAGTTCGCCCAGCTTGCCCTTCGCCTTCACCTGGCCGGCAGCGAGCGAAACGGTCACGCCGCTCGGCACGCTGACGGGGTTTTTGCCAACACGAGACATATCGTCCGTCCTTAGAACACGCGGCAGAGAACTTCGCCGCCGACATTGGCCGCGCGCGCCTCGTTATCCGACATGACGCCACGGGGCGTCGAGAGGATCGAGATGCCGAGGCCGTTGAAGACGCGCGGAATTTCCGCGACCTTGGAATAGACGCGGCGGCCCGGCCGCGATACGCGCGAGATCTCGCGGATCACCGGATGGCCTTCGTGGTATTTGAGTTCGATGCGGAATTCGATTCCGCCGCTTTCACCGTCGTTCTTCTGATAGCCGCGGATATAGCCCTCGCGCTTCAGCACGTCGAGCACGCTCGCCCGCACCTTCGAAGCCGGGCTGACGATCGTCGCCTTGCCCGCCTTCTGTCCGTTGCGGATCCGGGTCAGCATATCCCCCAAGGGATCGCTCAAAGACATGTTCTATGACCCTCCTTACCAGCTCGACTTGGTCATGCCGGGAATCTGCCCGATCGCCGCCAGCTCGCGCAGCGCGATCCGCGACAGCTTGAACTTGCGATAATTGCCGCGCGGACGCCCGGTCAGCAGGCAGCGCAGCCGTATGCGCACCGGCGAAGCGTTGCGCGGCAGCTCGGCCAGCTTCAGCCGAGCCGAAAAGCGCTCTTCCATCGGACGCGCCTCATCGTTGGCGATCGCCTTCAGGCGCTGCCGACGGCCGGCGAATTTCTTCGCCAGGCGTTCCCGCTTCTCGTTGCGTTTAATGGCACTCTTTTTCGCCATGTCTCTCCTCCGGCCCCGTCAATTGACGAAAGGCATATCGAAGCCCTTCAGCAGGGCCCTGGCTTCGGCGTCGCTCTTCGCCGTCGTACAGATGACGATATCCATGCCGCGCACGGCATCGATCTTGTCGTAGTCGATCTCCGGGAAAACGATCTGCTCCTTGAGGCCGAGCGCGAAGTTGCCCTGGCCGTCGAAACTCTTGCCGGAGACGCCGCGGAAGTCGCGCACGCGCGGCAACGCGATATTGACCAGGCGATCGAGGAACTCATACATCCGCTCGCGGCGCAGCGTCACCTTGCAACCGATGTTCATTCCCTCGCGCAGCTTGAAATTGGCGATGGCCTTGCGCGCCTTGGTGATGACCGGCTTCTGGCCGCTGATCGCGGCAAGTTCGGCGGCGGCAGCCTGGATCTTCTTGCCGTCGCCCACGGCCTCGCCCACGCCCATGTTGATGACGATCTTGTCGAGGCGCGGCGCCGACAGCGGATTCGTATAGCTGAACTCCTTCATCAGCGCGGGCCGGACGACGTTCAGATAACGCTCTTGGAGACGAGTCATGTCGCTG
>JBGPNG010000338.1:0-3412 GCA_041487395.1 Dongiaceae bacterium | reverse complement strand
GGCGTCGTTTCTAGTTCCAAGGACACTAGCTGCATCTCGCGGCCCGTGACGACTTTTGGCGTCGGCGTGCCGCAGACGGAACACCGAAAACTGTATAGCGAACTCGGTGTCCGGGTCGCGTTGCAAGCGGGGCAGATCACAGTAAGGGGAACGTCCTCGATTTCGAGACGAGCACCCTCGCACAGGGTGTTCTTGGAAACCGCCGAAAAGCAAAAGTACAACGGCTTCAACATACCGGAGAGCACACCCAGCCGAACCCGGACGACGCGAACGCGCGCCGCTCCCTGATGGAACGCGTGCTCGCACGCCAACTCGACTAAATTTTGGGCAATCGAGAGTTCGTGCATCATATCCTACTTTGGGCCGACCGGCCCGATTGGGAACGCCGCTTTGCCGAAGTTTTCCAACCCGGTACGCACTCAGGCCAGTTCGGCGATAGCCGGGACCGGTGCCGGACGGTCGGCCAATTGCTGCTCGGCAGAAAACAACACGCGCTTACGGGCGGCGCGCAGCCAACTTAACCAGTCTTGCATACCCGCCCCGGTTCGCGCGGAGAGCTGAATCGCCGTGATGTTGGGATTGACGCAGCGCGCATGCGCGATACAGGCCTGGATGTCAAAATCGACGTGAGGCAGAAGGTCGACTTTGCTAACGATCAGTAGATCGGCCGCGGCAAACGCATCGGGGTATTTCAGGGGCTTGTCGTCGCCCTCCGTCACGGAAAGAATTGTGATCTTATGCGCTTCGCCGAGATCGAAGGCGACGGGGCAGACGAGATTGCCAACGTTCTCTATGAACAGGAGGCCGCCCTCGCGCAGCGGTAGGCTTTCCAATGCATGCCCCACCATATGCGCGTCTAGGTGGCAGCCACGTCCTGTATTGATTTGCAGCGCGGGCACGCCAGTCGCACGTATGCGCTCGGCGTCGTTCGCAGACTCCTGATCGCCTTCGATCACGACAACCGGCACCGTCAGCTTGATAGCATCGATGGTCGCCACCAGCAGCGTCGTTTTCCCCGCACCAGGGCTCGAGATGAGGTTTACGGCGAGCATTCCGTGCTCGCCAAGAACGTCACGGTTCTGCTCCGCGTAGCCCCTGTTCTTCGCCAGGATGTCTTGCTCGATTTCAACAAGGCGGGTCTGACTCACACCGGCAACATGCACCCCGGCCGGGCCTGATCCGAAATGCAGATGTCCGGCGTTTGCGGTCGCGACGTGATCGTCTCCTTCATTTCGATGACGATGATAGTCGAGCCCATCGGTCGTATGGTTGCCGTGGTGCGCATGGCCATGGGCTTTCGCGCCATGATGCCGATGGGTGACCGGCTCGCCATCGACGCGAATTTCGCCGTCGCTACAGCCGCAAACACGACACATGCTCATTTCTCCTTTGAATGTCTCGCCATCTACAACAACTCGGCAGCAAAGGCGCGCCGTTTGTCTTTAGTTTGATTATGGCACTTATTCTGCCGCTGCCTGGTCGTGCCTGCCTTCCTCTCGCATCATGCGCATGATCTGGCTTTCCAAGACCGTGTAACCGGGGTCGGCGATTATTTCCTCCTTGGTTGAAACCCGGCGGCCGCACTTGAATTCGGTGACGATGTTCTCCCGGATCCGGCCTGGGCTCCGTTTCATGAAGACGATCCGGTCGGCGAGAAAAATGGCCTCTTCGATGTCATGCGTGACCAACAACACAGTCGTCTTCGAGGATTCGATGATTTTTAGCAGCAGCTCCTGCATCTGCCAGCGGGTCTCAGCATCCAATGCACCAAAGGGCTCGTCCATGAGCAGGATCGCTGAATCGTTCGCCAAGGTCCGCGCGATTGCCACCCGCTGCTTCATGCCGCCTGAGAGCTGCTTCGGATAGGCGTCGCAAAACGGCGTCAATTGGACGAGGTCGATGAAATGGGCGACCCGCTCGCGGCGCTCCCTTGCCGGCACGCCATTGACGCGCATGCCATACTCGACGTTCTGACGGACGGTGAGCCAGGGAAACGACGTGTAGCTTTGGAACACCATGCCACGATCGCGCGCTGGCCCCCGGATTTCCGCCCCGTCGAGCAGGATGATGCCGTCGGTCGGTTCCTCCAATCCCGCCACCATGCGAAGGACGGTCGATTTGCCGCAGCCCGAGGGTCCTAGCAGGACGCAGAGCTCGTTCTCCAGAACGTCGAACGAGACTCTGCTTATGGCCTGGACTGTGGCGCCGCGAGTAAGGCCGAACGACTTGCTGACATCGCAAACCGACAGCTTTACCGGCCGCGTTGCCGGAGAAGCCCATTCCGTCTCACCCGGGAGCGTCATTTACATCACCACATTCCCATCGTTCAGAAGTAGCGCAGATACTCTTCTTGCTCCCATTCCGCGATCTGCTCATTGAGGCGATACCACCCGTCGTTCTTGTAACGGCTCTACGAATTGTGCATCGTCGCCCCGAACACCTCTTTCGCCAGCAGATTTAGGTCGAGGGCGGCGATAGCCTCGTTGAGATTTGCAGGTGGCAGTTTGGCCTGATCCTTCCCTTCCCCACGACCTAGATCGCCTTTTGTAATGCAACGCTTCGGCCATGGTGGTGGGATATGCTGAACTCATACTGTGCTCCTTTAATGAGCATCAGCGTCCGCGGCTCGGGGGTCCGCGGGTGATGATGTGATTGGGGTCAGTAGTGTGGATCGGGTTCCCCGGCTAAACCCGTCTCGTAGAGTTCGCGTAGCAGGCTGCAATCGACGCCACGGCTTGCCGGGATCATCGACTTGACGAGGCCGAAGGTAACCCACCACTCGTTGATCAATCGCCATTCGGCATAGATCTGGCCGTTCTTCTGTCCGAACGGCGGATCGCCTGGTGCGACGCCGCAGAACTGTGCCGTCTCGAGGAATGTGTAGGGCGCGAGGCCGCCATCTCTGGCAGAACCGTCTTTGCCAAGTACGAGCTCTACATCGGGAACCTTGAACTTCAGTCCGTTGGCAATGATCTGGTTGGCCTCGGTCGGATTCTTCTTCCAGAAGTCGATGGCCTTGTAGAGGCCCCGCATCAGTTCGACCGCGGCGTCGCGATGGTCCCGAATGAAGTCGGCATTGGCATAGACGGCATCGGCGAGGAGACCCGTCTCGAGCCATTGCGGCTGGCGCGAGTTGGTCAGCTGCTTTGCTCCATTCAGGCCTTTGAGCACCTGGCTGGCGTAGGGTTCCCAAAGCTCGCCGGCTTTGACGTCGCCCCCCAGGAAGGCGGCGGTAGCGTCGTCCATGATGACATTGACGTAGTTGACGCCCTTGGGATCGACGCCGCCATCCTTGAGCCACTTGCCGACGAAGATCTGCTGCAGCCCGCCGATCTGAACGGCGACTTTCTTCCCCTTGACGTCTGCTGGCGAGTTCACATCCTTGGCGCCGATGATCTGGTCGGTGCCATAG
>JBGPNG010000337.1:0-3413 GCA_041487395.1 Dongiaceae bacterium | reverse complement strand
GAGCGCGACATTGTGAGGCAAACGAGGCCAGCCCCCAGTGCCGCGATCGCGGTGGCCTGCTCCGATCGCGCGATCCTCGACCGGGCGCTGCAGGCACATGCGGGAGAGGTCTTCGTTGCTCTCGATAATTGCCCGCATCAGACCGTGCTTGCCGGCGTCGCGCAGGCGATCGAAACGGTGGCCGCCGATCTCAGTGCCCAGGGAATCAATTGCGTGGCGATGTCGTTTCCCATCCCGCTTCACACGCCGCTCTTGAGCCCAGCGCTGAAGTTTGTCGACGAATTCTACGCGCGCCTCGGCATCCAAGTACCCCGACTTCCCGTCTGGAGCGGTGCCGCGAACGCCCCATTCCCGGATGAAGCGGCCGCGATCAAGGGGCTGGTGCGGCGGCCCTGGACGCAATCAGTTCACTTCATCGACACGATTCGCGCCGTGCATGATAGGGGTATTCGAGTCTTCGTCGAATTGGGCCCGGGCGAAACAGTGAGCGGTTTTACGAGCGATATATTGAAGGGCCGCGACCATCTGGCGGTGGCCGGCGATTCTCGATGGTTCGGCGGGCTGGACCATCTCCTGGCGATGGTGGGCCAACTCTATACCGCGGGTTTTGCCTTCGGGCCGGTGCGCCAGATCGCCCAAGCCGCCCTCGCCGAACTGCCCACGCCGACTGGACCAGCGGATTCGGATCGATGCGCGCTCAGCCCTGCAAGTTCCGGAGGCGCGACGCCCGGCGCCGCCGCCATTCTTAAGGGCCATTTCGCGCTCATGAATGAATTCATCGACCAGCAGACGCGCGTGCTGGCCCGAACCCTGACGGCCGCGCGCGGCCAAGCCTTGCAGGCGCCCTGTCGAGATACGTCGTCCGGCGACGACTTATCTTCCGATGCGGCGGAATTTCCGGCGCTCGGACCTTCGGTTTCGGCGGGAGACGGAAAAATCGCCTTCGAGCGCCGGTTGACGGTGGAAAGCGATCCCTATCTCGCAGACCATGTCTTCGGCCGGATCGCTCCCATTGAACCCGGTGACCATCCGGGACTTCCTGTCGTCCCTTTTGTCGCCACGTTGGAAACCATGGCGCAGGCCGCCCTGGCGGCCGCGGGGTCAAAAGCGGGCCCTTGGGTCGTGGCGGGAATAGAGCGTATCCGCCTGCACCGCTGGTTGACCCTCGATCGCGGCCATCTCGACTTGCGCATCGTCGCGCACGCGGCGGACGCGCCAATGCAAGGGTTCGAAGTCGATCGGCATCTTATCAACGTCGAGATTTTCGAACTGGACAAGGCAGCACCCTCCGGACGTTGGCTGGCCGCCGACAGCATTGTCGAACTCGCGCGCAAATATGACGCCGCGCCATCGCCCACGGCTCTATCTGGAAAAGTCATTCGGCGGGGCGAATCGATGGAGCGCTTCGAACAGATTTGCATCTTTCAAGGGCCTAGCTTTTACTCCCGGCCCCGCTTCCTGCGTTTCACAGACCAGGGAATCGAGGCAGAGATCGTGGCGCCGCCGTGCGATCGTCTCTATCGGGGCAATTCTACCCCCCGCCTCGCCACCGGCTTCAACCTCCTCGATGCAACAGGTCAGGTTGTCTCTCGATGGGTGTCCAGATATTGGTAGCACAACTACGGATTCTTCCCGAGCTCGGTCGACAGCTTCCGTCAGTACGGCCCGCCGCCCCAGCCGGGCGAATTGCTTGGGGCCACTGCCGTCGTACGGTTGGAAGACATGGTCGCCGCGGCCGATTTCGAAATCCGCCGGTCCGATGGTTCGGTGCTCTATCGCTACAGCGGTTTCAAGCATCGGCGCTTCGATTGGGCCCCCGAGCTATCCGCCTGTCTTTTTCCCCCGAAATGGGATTTCGCCTCGAGCTTCTCCAGACCATTTGATACCTATACGCCTGGAATTCTCGGCTGCCGCATCGATGGGGGCTATTTCGGCTTCCTCGACAAGAATCAAGCGATCTTCCTGCAAGCCGTCGCGCATTGCGTGCTGACCAGCCGCGAACGGCTGATCTGGCGTGACCTGCCGGCCGCCGGCCCGCGGCGGCCTCTTTGGCTGATAGGACGGATCGCGGCCAAGGAGGTCGTACAGCGCTGGGCCCGCGAACGGCATGGCACGGTACTTCATCGACTGGCCATCGAAATCCGGACGGACGACCGCGGCAAGCCATTCGCCAGCGTCGATCGAGGGATTCTCGACGTCGCGATCCCCGATTTGTCGATCAGCCACTCCGGCGCTACGGCGGTCGTCGTCATTGCCGAGCTGGCGGACAGTGCCGTCGGCGTCGACATGGAGGAATATCCGGCAGGCGTGGCGCCGGCAGCGCCGGAGCGCGCATTTGTCCAGGATGAAATCCACCTCGCGGCGGAACGCTCGATAGCGTTGATCGACCTGTGGTGCGCCAAGGAAGCGGCGGCAAAAGCACTGGGACTTGGCTTGCTGGGCGAGCCGCGCCGTTGGCAGGTTCGCGCCATCGGCACCTCGAACGATCGGATGGCGGTCTCGTTCGCCGCCTTCAGCGTGCCGGTCACCTTGTTCCGGCTCGGCGATGCCAGTGTGGCGATCGCTCATGCGGCACCGGCTCTGGCGGCGGCCGCACAGCGCCATGCGGCGAGCGAACTGGCGCCCCAGATTTAAGGAAACCGGGCATATTCCGCCAAACGCCCCGCGGCAGGGGCAAGGTGTCGGTGTCGGTCGTTCCGCGATGCGGCCTATTCGGCCGCCGATTTGATGCCCGGCGCGGCGACGGCCTGGGCCCGATCGAGAATTTCGCTGACCGCCGTACCCAGCCTACTCAAAGCGTCGTAGAACGCATCGTGATGCTCGGCCCCTATGTCAATAAATTCGGCTTGAGGCGCGAATTTCGGCCAACCGCGCTCGGCATTGCTGAGAGTGGCTATCCGCTCGACCGAACAGATGATCGTAAGCCTTCCGTCATAGGGCTGGGGCCGATAGGCCCGCAACGCGTCACGAAGCCCGGCGCGCACCGCCGATTGGCGTTGAATGTTGCGGCCGGTTTCAAATGGTTGCGAGCGAGCCCGCAGGCGCTTGACTTTCTGCCGTTCCCTGCGGAGTTCTTTTCGCACAATCCAAAAAAGACGAACGAATACCCGCCAGACCCGCACAGGGAAGGCATCGGGATTGCTCCAATAAAGCCACGGTGCCGCGTTGGGGTTGTAATCGGGATCGATCATGATCAGGGCGCCCACTTCCTGGCCCGTGGCCCGGAGGTGCCGTGCCATTTCGTAGGCCGTGTAGGCGCCGACGCAAGTGCCGGCAAGAAAATAGGGGCCCTCAGGCTGGACGCGCCGAATCTGGGCGACATAATCCGCCGCCATGGTTTCGAACCGGCGGTGCGGCGTTTCGCCCTCTTCGAGCCCGCGAGCCTGGATGCCGTAAAGCGGCTGCTCGGGGTT
>JBGPNG010000336.1:0-3434 GCA_041487395.1 Dongiaceae bacterium | reverse complement strand
GGCCTTGCGCGGATCGGTGACCACAGGGGCGATAAGATGCGGGATGCCGTCATAGGCCGACAGCTCCAGCATCTTGGGATCGACCATGATGAATTTGCAGCGGTCGGGCGGCAGGCGATAGATCAGCGACAGGATCATCGTGTTGATGGCGACCGACTTGCCCGAACCGGTGGTGCCGGCGATCAAGAGATGGGGCATGCGGGCGAGATCGACGATGACCGGCGCTCCGCCGATATCCTTGCCGAGCACGAGGGCCAGCTTGGCGGCCGTGCGTTCGTAGTCCTCCGAGGCGAGCAGTTCGCGCAAGCCCACTTGCTCGCGGCTGCGATTCGGCAGCTCGATGCCGATGACGCTGTGTCCCGGCACAACGGCGATGCGCACGGAAATCGCGCTCATGGAACGGGCGACGTCGTCGGCAAGGCCGACGACCCGGCTGGTCTTGGTGCCGGGTGCGGGCTCCAATTCATAAAGCGTCACCACCGGTCCCGGCCGCACTTTCACGATCTGGCCCCGCACGCCGAAATCCTGCAGCACGGATTCAAGCAGCCGCGCATTCTTCTCCAGGGATTCCTCGTTGATGCGCTGCGCATTGCGGTCCTTGGTCGGCTGCTGCAACAGATCCAGCGGCGGCAGGCTGTATTCGGCGTTGGGCAGCAGATCGAGGGTCGCCTGCCCCGCCTTGGCCGCGCGCCGGCCGGGTTTGGGGCGCGCCTTCAGCGGCTCGACCAGGGGTTCGTCGCCGTCGCGCGCCGCACGCGTAACACCGCCCAGCGTCGGGCCGGCATATGCCGCGGGCCCCTGCTCCGGCTCGTCCAGCATGTTGTCGTCGAGGCGCGGCTCCATGCGGCGCGGGCGCGCCTGTTCATAGCGCTCGGCGCGGTATTCGGCGGCGGCTTCGGGTCGCCGGCGGCGGAAGAAGCGGAAGAACGAGCCGGCGCCCCGGCCGACATCCTCGCCTGCCGCAGCCAAGCGCTGGCCCGCCTCGTGATATCGCCGCCGGGAAACGCCGAGGGCGAAATAATAGAGCGGCACGGCCAGAACCAGACAGGCCATCTCTAGCGACCAATCCGGCAGGCCGCTGGCGCCGGCCAAGCCCGGCCATTTTCCGCCGCCGTCGATCAGCAGATGGCCGGCAAACCCGCCGAGCCCGCCGCCGAAGGGCCAGTCCGCCGACCAGGGAATGAGCCCGAGGCCGATTGAGGCCGCCACCATCGCCGTGGGCAACAGTATCAGTCGCAACCACCACCGCGCAGGACGGTGGCGCAAGAGCTGCAGGCCCCAGATGGCCGGTGCCGCGGCAAACAGGAATCCGGCGAGGCCCAGGCTCTCCAGCATCAGATCGGCGATATAGGCGCCGGGCAGGCCGAGCATGTTATGCACCGGCCCATCGACGGCGAGATTGAGCGAAGGATCGGCGGCGTTGGCGGTGAGCAGCGCCACGAGATATGCCGCGGCCAGCGCCAGCAGCAGCAGGCCGAGCATCTCCTCCATGCGCCGGCGCAGGAATACGCGCGCGCCTGCCGAGACGAAAACCGTGCCGGTTTGTTCGCTCGCCTGGCTCACGCTCGAACGCTCATCGGGGACCCTCGTTCATTGCGCCGCTGCGGCAGTGGCGCCATCGAGCACGGCGACGAGGCGGGCGAGACCCTGCTCGACGACTTCGGGCTCATGCACCAGTGCGACCCGAATATAAGGTTGGCCCGGATTGACGCCGGCGGCGTCCGGTCGCGCCATATAGGCGCCCGGCAGCACGCGCAATCCCGCCTCGGCCCAGAGCCGTCTGGCGGCCGCCTCGCCGTCGCCGACGTCGAGCCAGAGGAAAAATCCACCGGGCGGATCGCAGAAGCCGAAACGTCTGCCGATCACACGGCTGGCGATGGCGAAGCATTGGCGATAGCGCTCGCGCCCGGCGGCCACATGCGCCTCGTCGCGCCACAAGGCGGTGGAGGCGGCCAGTGCTGGAAAGGAGGGCGCCACGCCGCCGAAATTGACGAGCTGCGTCACCCGGCGGATCAGGCGCCGATCGCCGGCAATGAAGCCCGAACGCAAGCCCGGTGCGGCAGAGCGCTTGGAAAGAGAGTGCAGCACGATCAGATTGTCGAGGCGGCCTTCGGCCACTTCCAACGCGCCCGCAGGTGCGGCACCGCGATAGATCTCGGCATAGCATTCGTCGAAGGCAACGGTGTAGCCATGACGCCGGCCGTGCTTCAGCCAGCGCGCAAGATATTCGGGCGAGGCGATGGCGCCCTGGGGGTTCGAGGGCGAGCAGACATAAGCCAGTGCCGCCCGCGCCAGCAGCTCCGGCGACACCGAATCGGGTTCGGGCAAGAAGCCGTTGGCGCGAGTTGCCGGCAGGAAGACGGGCTCGGCCCCGGCGACGGCCGCTGCCCCGGCATAGACGTGATAAAAAGGGTTGGGCATCAACACCACGGGGCGTTCGCCCTTGCCCTGCCATTCCGGCACTGCGGCCAGGGCCAGATGGAACAATGCCTCGCGGGTGCCCGCGCAAGGCATGACTTCCGCGTCCCGATCGATGAAATCGGCCGGCAGGCGATATCGGCGGCACAGCCAATCGACGACCGCGCCACGGAATTCCGGCGTGCCGGCGCTCTGCGGGTAGCGTGACCATTCGGCCTTATGTTTTTCCAGGATCTGGGCCAGGAAGGCGGGCGGTGCCGCCTGCGGCTCGCCGACCGAAAATACGAGCGCCGGTTCGCCCGGCCTGATGCCCTCGAGAAGGGCGTTCAGCCGGGTGAAGGGGTGAAACTTCAGCAGCGATTCCAGCCGATCGGTCACGAGAAGCCCCGCCAGTTAAGACTTTGTCGCCGGGGCCCCGCCGGCGCGGGGTCCAAGAGTCAGTCGAAATTTCGTCCCGGTTCGCAGGCGCGCCCCGACACTGCCGGCCAACACCTTCGGCCGGCGGCAAGCGACTCGCCGTCGGGACAAGGCATAAACGATTTTACCGGCGGGCCAACCCCCTTACAAGCTTGGGGAGCCCCCTCTTCCCTGCCTCGCGTCATGCCCGTGCCTTGTCACTGGCATCCATGTCTTTCTTTGGCAGGAAGAAGTCGTGGATGCCCCGGGCCCCGGCCGTTGGCCGGTCCCGGGCATGACAGCGGATTGTTCGGTCAGGCCACCGATTCGCCATGCAGTGCGACATCGAGTCCGTCGCGCTCCGCCTCGGGTGCGACACGAAGCCCCACCGTCCAGTCGATCAGCTTCAACAGGATGAAGCTCGCCGCCGCGTCATAGGCGATGGTGACGCCGACACCGTAGGCCTGCGTCAGGACTTGGCCGGCGTGGCCATCCACCAGACCGACCGCGCCATCGCCGCCGACCACGGCGCGGGTGGCGAAGACGCCGGTCAATAGCGCGCCGACGATGCCGCCGATGGCGTGAACGCCGAAGGCATCCAGCGGATCGTCATATCCGAG
>JBGPNG010000335.1:0-3444 GCA_041487395.1 Dongiaceae bacterium | reverse complement strand
CGTCGACGTTGATGTTGAGCGAAGTACAGGTCTGGCCACCGAAATTGAACCAGAACCCGCAGGCGACGCCCCGGCCCTGATTGGGGCCGAGCTTCGCCTTGTAATGGAGATGGGCTTTGGCGGCCTGCAGCGTTTCGATGAGGCCGATGGGCCCATATGTCGGGCCATAGGAGGATTTCGTCCCCTGCTTGGCCGCGTTCTTCAGGCGGAAATCGATCGGATCCATGCCGATCTTCTCCGCCAGTTCCTGGATCACGCTTTCGACCGCAAATGCCGCCATGGGGGCGCCCGGCGCCCGGTAGGCGGCCTGCTTCGGGCGATTGACAACGACGTCGAAGCCCACGGCCCTGACGTTTTCCAAGTCATAGCAGGCAAAGGCGCTCATGGCGCCCAAATCCACCGGCGAGCCGGCGAAGGCACCGCCCTGGAACCGCAGTTCGGCATCGGCCGCGGTGATCTTGCCATCCTTGGTCGCGCCGATCTTGACGTCGATGGAGGTGCTGGAAGTCGGCCCCGAGGCGCGGAAGACTTCCTCGCGGCTCATCACCAGCTTGACGGGCTTGCCGGCCTTGCGCGACAGCGCGAGCGCCACCGGCTCGATGAAGACCGTGGTCTTGCCGCCGAAACCGCCGCCGATTTCCGAGGCGGTGACGCGAAGCTTGGAGACATCCATCCCCAGGAGTGCCGCCGATTGATTGCGCACCATGAAATGACCCTGGGTGCAGACCCAGAGTTCGCCCTGGCCGTCCGAGCCGACGCTGGCGAGGCAGGCATGGGGTTCGATATAGCCCTGATGCGTCGCCGCGGTCCGGAAGCTGCGCTCGATGATTACATCGGCCTTGGCGAAACCCTTGTCCACATCGCCGTGGCCGAATTCCGACCGGTTGGCGATGTTGGACGGCTTCTTGGGCGTGGGCTCGACGCCGCCGGTGAAGAGATCGTCATGCAGCACCGGCGCGCCGGGCTTCCTCGCCGCATCCACATCGGTCACATGGGGCAGGATCTCAATGTCGACTTTGATGAGCGCCAGCGCCTTGCGGGCGACCGATGCGGTCGTGGCGGCGACGGCCGCGACGGCATGGCCGTCATAGAGGGCCTTGTCGCGGGCCATGATGTTGCGTCCCACGTCGCGCAAGTCGGCCGGAGGTTCCTTGAAGTCCTCGCGCGTCACCACCGCCTTGACGCCAGGCAAGGCGAGGGCCGCAGATACATCGATGGATCGGATGCGCGCATGGGCATGAGGGCTGCGCAGCACACGGCCGATCAGCATGTCCGGCGCGGTCGCATCGGCGCCGAAGCGCGCACGGCCCGTGACCTTGTCCAGGCCGTCCGGCCGCAAGGGCCGCGTGCCGACGACCTTGAAGCTGCGCTTGGCATTGGGGGCGTTTGTTTCGAGCGGCATGATCAGCTCCTTCTCATTTCAGCGGCGGCGGCCATGACCGCGCGCACAATCTTATCATATCCGGTGCAGCGGCAGAGATTGCCGGCGAGCCAGAAGCGCACTTCCGTCTCCGTCGGTTTCTTGTTCTTTTCAAGCAGGGCTTTCGCGGCCACCAGCACGCCGGGCGTGCAGATGCCGCATTGCAGGGCCGCATGTTCGATGAACTGGCGCTGCAGGGGGTGCAGCTTGTCGCCATGGGCCATGCCTTCGATGGTTCGTACGTCGCGGCCCTGGGCTTCGGCCCCCAGCACCAGGCAGGAACAGACGAGGCGCCCATCCAGCGTCACGCTGCAGGCCCCGCAATCGCCCGATCCGCAGCCTTCCTTGCTGCCGGTCAGGCCCAGCCGGTCGCGCAACACGTCGAGCAGTGTTTCGTCCGCTTCGCAGAGATACTCGACGGCATCGCCGTTGACTTTCGTAGAAACATGTATGCGATCCATTACTTGCCCCTCGCGCGCTGTAATGCTTTTTCGGCCGCGCGTCGCGCCAGGACGCCGGCCACCTTGATACGGAATTCCTTGGTGCCGCGCTTGTCGTCGATGGGACGACAGGCGGCCGAGGCAGCGGCCGCCAATCTGGCCAGCGCCGCTTCCTCCAGCTTGCTGCCGATCAGTGCCTTCGCGGCTTCGGCAACCAGCAGCACACGCGCGGCCACCGCGCCCAGCGAGACCCGCGCCGCACGGCACACGCCGCCGGCATCGAGCGTCAAGTTGACGCCCGCACCGACCACGGCGATATCCATTTCGCTGCGCGGAATGAAGCGCAGATAGGCGTCGCCCGAATGGGCCGGGCGGGCCGGCAGGAAGACCGATTCGATCAACTCGCCCTTGGTCAACGATGTCTTGCCCGGTGAGATCGCTACATCCTCCACCCGAATGTCGCGACGGCCTTTCGGACCGACGATTCTTACCGTCGCCGCGGCGGCTACCAGGGCCGGCACGCTATCGGCCGCGGGCGAGGCGTTGCAAATGTTGCCCCCCATGGTGGCGCGGCCTTGAATCTGGGTCGAGCCGATCAGCCGGGCGGCCTCGACCACGCCGGGCCAAAGCCTCATCAAGGCCCCATGTTCGCCTAGTTCGGCCCCGGACACGGCGGCGCCGATACGAAATCCGCCGGCCTCCGCTTTGATCGCCCGCATCCCGGCGATGCGCTTCACATCGACCACGAGATCGGGCTCGACACGGCCGGAACGCAGTTGAACCAGAAGATCGGTGCCGCCGGCAAGCACGCGAGCCATGCCGGCCTCGGCGGCCAGCAACTTCACCGCCGCTTCGACGGAACTAGGCGCTTCATATCGCATGATAACGATCCCACATTGTGATGCTCAATTGGTCCGGCCCTTTGATCGGCGCCGGTTCGCGATCCGGCTCCTAGCTTAGGTCGGCAGGGGCCGGCCGGGCAACTTCCTGCTGGCGGGGGCACTCGGTCATTTTGGCAATCTCATCCTTCGACAGACTCAGGATGAGGCGTAGACAAAGACCTCATGGTGAGCCTGTCGAACCATGAGGAGATAATATCTCAGCACCCTGGCGCGGGCGCACTATAGCAATCGCGCGCGCCGATTGAACGCCCGAATTAGCTCAACGATTGCCCGCCATCCGTGACAATCGTCTGACCGGTGATCCAACTGGCCATCGGCGAGGCCAGGAAGATTACGGCATTGGCCACCTCTTCGGGCCGGCCGTGGCGAGCGAAGGGAATGCCGTCCATGACCCGCTTATAGGTGGCGTGATCCCGGATTCTGACCTTATCCCAGTAACCACCCGGAAACTCGATGGAGCCGGGGGCGACGCAATTCACCCGGATGCCCTTGCCGGCAAGCAGGGCCGCCTGGCTGGTGGTGTATTGGATCAGAGCGGCCTTGACGGCGCCATATGCGGGATCGGACGCCGTGGCGTGCTGACCGGAAATTGATGAGATATTGACGATCGATGGGCCCGGCGATTTTTCCATGAACCGCAAGGCCGCGCGCGAGGCGCGCACCGTCGCCATCAGATCGACCG
>JBGPNG010000334.1:0-3454 GCA_041487395.1 Dongiaceae bacterium | reverse complement strand
GACGCCGGTGGCATCAAGCGTACGCTTCAATTCGGCGATGATCCGGGGCACCGTATCGCCGCCCTGTTCGCGCAGATATTTCAGGCGCTGGAGGATGGAGGCGCAGGCATCGGGATAAAGCTGGGCGAAGGCGAGATTTTCCAGCTCGTCCTTCATCTCCTGCATGCCCATGCGCTCGGCCAGCGGGGCATAGATTTCCAGCGTCTCCAGCGCAATCTGCCGGCGCCGATCGGCATCCTTCATGAAGTGAAGCGTCTGCATGTTGTGCAGACGGTCGGCCAGCTTCACCAGCAGGACGCGGATATCCGCCGACATGGCGAGCACCAGCTTGCGGAAGTTCTCCGCATGCTTCGTATGATCGGATTGCAGCTCTATGCGCGAGAGCTTGGTGACGCCATCGACGAGCTTGGCGATTTCCTTGCCGAACAGATGCTCGATCTGCTCCAGCGTGGCGTCGGTATCCTCGACCGTGTCATGCAGCAGCCCGGTGACGATGGAGGCGCTGTCGAGTTTCATGCGGGCCAGAAGCTCGGCCACGCCAAGAGGGTGCGAAAAATAGGGATCGCCTGAATCCCGGCTCTGGGAGCCGTGGGCCTTCATGGCGAATACGTAGGCGCGGTTGAGGGCGTCCTCGTCAGCCGACGGATCGTAGGCCTTGACCCGTTCGACCAGTTCGAACTGCCGGATCATCCGGTCACCCTCGATCGGATTGGCGCAGCGCGCGAGGCCGGGCGGCGAACCTTCGTCGCCCTGCTGCGAGCGGCGGCTTTATTTTCCCTCCACGACTTCTTCGTCGTCGGCCGCCGGCTCGTCCTGGAACTCGCCGTCGACGTTGAGCCCGGCTTCGCTCGCGTCCTTTTCCTGGGCCTGGATCATCTCGCCCAGCAAATCGGCCGTCTCCGCGCCGAACCCGCCTTCCTCTTCCGGTTCATCCTGCTCGACGTTGCGCTGCAGACCCTGGACCAGATTGTTGCGCAGGCTCTCCAGATCGATCGTCTCCTCGGCGATCTCGCGCAGCGCCACCACCGGGTTCTTGTCGTTGTCGCGCTCGATGGTCAGCTGCCCGCCGGCGGCCACGTCCCGCGCCCGCTGGGCCGCCAACATCACCAGATCGAACCGATTGGGCACCTTCACCACGCAATCTTCAACCGTCACACGCGCCATGATTTCTCCCGTCCCGCAAACAGAATTAAGAATGATAAGTGAATATATGGGTGCGATTGCAGCAAATCAAGCTGGTTCAATCACTTGTCATGAATTACGGAAACGGTCGAACGATTTGCCCAGGGGGCAAAGCCGCGATCATCTCGGCCAGGCCATGACCCGTGCGCGGGTGGCGCCATCCGGGGTGAATTTCCGCCAAAGGTCGCAGCACGAACTCCCGCAGATGGAGCCGGGGATGGGGCAGCAAGGGCGGTTCCGGCCCATCCCGCAAGAGCCGGCCATGGGCCAGAAGATCGAGATCCAGCACGCGCGGGGCATTGGGCAGGGAGCGCGCCCGACCGAACGCGGCCTCGACCTCATGCAGCAAAGCGAGAAGGGGAACGGGCCCAAGGTCTGTGCCGATCTCGGCCACGCCGTTGACATACCTGGGCTGGTCCGATGCGGGAATGGGGGCACTTTCCCACCAGCGCGAACGGGCCCGGATTTCAATTCCGCATTTTTCCAGGGCGGCCAGGGCCGCTTCCAACGTCGCCACCGGAAGGCCGTGCTCCGGCGTCGGCAGATTGGCCCCAAGGCCGATCAGGATCGCCGCCCCCGCATTGTTACTTTCGCCGCTCTTGCTTTCTCCTGCCCGCGACCCCATACCTTTAAACCATAACTGAAGCTAAGTCGTTGTAAGACCATTAATTTGCCGAGGCCTTTAGGCTTACCACAACGGCTCGCTCGTTGATCAGTTCATGCGAGGAAGGCCATGAAAATGAAGTTCTACCCGGGCGAACGCGTCGCTCTTTTTATCGACGGGGCCAATCTCTACGCCGCGGCCCGCGCATTGGGTTTCGACATCGATTACAAACGGCTGTTGACCCTGTTCAGCGAGGATTGCCACCTCGTTCGCGCCTTCTATTACACGGCGCTCATCGAGGACCAGGAATATTCCCCTCTGCGTCCCCTGGTCGATTGGCTCGATTACAACGGCTACACCATGGTCACCAAACCGACCAAGGAGTTCACCGATTCCACGGGCCGGCGCAAGCTTAAGGGCAATATGGACATTGAGCTTGCCATCGACGTGCTGGAGATGGCGCCCCATCTCGATCACGTCGTGCTGTTCTCCGGCGATGGCGACTTCCGCCGCCTGGTGGAGGCGGTCCAGCGCAAGGGCGTCCGGGTGTCTGTGGTCAGCACCACTCGATCCCAGCCGCCGATGGTGGCCGACGAGTTGCGTCGCCAGGCCGACGTCTTTATCGAACTCACGGATCTGGCCGACGGAATCGCTCGGAATCACTCCATGCGCGCCACACCGGCCGATCCGCATCAGGATATGGCGGAAACGGCGTGAGCGAAACGGAACCGCGGGCACCCGGGCCCGATTGTCCGGTCTGCCCGCGGTTGGTCGCTTTCCGCCTGACCAACCGAGGGGCGGAACCGTCGTGGCACAACGCTCCCGTTCCCAGCTTCGGACCGGTCGACGCAAGGTTGCTCGTCGTCGGTCTGGCACCCGGCCTCAAGGGCGCCAACCGGACCGGGCGGCCGTTCACCGGCGACTATGCCGGCGATCTGCTCTACGCGACATTGCGGAAGTTCGGATTTGCCGCCGGCAACTACGGGAAGGCCATCGACGACGGGTTCCGCCTGATCGATTGCCGGATCACCAACGCGGTGCGTTGCGTGCCGCCCGAGAACAAACCCACCCCGGCCGAGATCGCCACCTGCCGCCCGTTCCTCGCCGGCGAAATCGAGAGCCTGCCTCGGTTGAAGGCGATCCTGGCGCTGGGCAGCATCGCTCATGGCTCGGTGATCAAGGCGTTGGGCGAGCGCCTTTCGCAGCGGCCCTTCGTCCATGGCGCCGAATATGCGCTGTCCGGCGGCCTAGTGCTAGCCGGCAGCTATCATTGCTCGCGCTACAACACGAACACCGGACGCCTGACCGCGGCGATGCTCGAATCGGTGGTCGAGAAGTTGCGGCGGCGATTGGATTGACGCAATCGCCTAGCGATTCCTCGAACGCAGCAGGCGCGACTGTTCGCGCTGCCAATCCCGCTTCTTGATGGTCTCGCGCTTGTCGGCCTGGCGCTTGCCTTTGGCGACGCCGAGCTGGCATTTGGCGATGCCTCGCGCATTGAAATAAATCGACAGCGGCACGACGGTCATGCCTTCGCGGTTGATCCGGCCCCGCAGTTTCTCCACCTCCCGTTTGCGCAGCAGCAGCTTGCGCGGCCGCTTGGGCGCATGATTGAAGCGGTTGGCCGAGACATACTCCGGGATATTGGCGTTGATCAGAAAAAGCTCG
>JBGPNG010000333.1:0-3467 GCA_041487395.1 Dongiaceae bacterium | reverse complement strand
TTTCGCCGCTGTTTGAAACCACCAAGGCCTTCGAGCGCGGCATCAAGGTGATCGAGGATTGCCTGGCCAATCCCCATTACGCCGCATATCTGCGTGGGCGCGGGCGCCTCTGTATCCAGACCGGCTTTTCCGACGCGGGCCGGCATCTCGGCCAGACCACCGTGGCGGCGACCGTCGAACTGTTGCGCCAGCGCTTGACGGCGCTGATGCAACGCCAGGGCTTTGCCGATATCGAACTGGTGATCTTCGATACCCATGGCGAATCCATCGGCCGCGGGGCCCACCCTTCCAGCTTCAGCGATCGTCTGAACTACGTCGCCTCGGCGATGTCGCGCCGGCGCTTTGCCGAAGCGGGGCTGCATGTGAAGCAGGAAGTCAGCTTCCAGGGCGGCGACGGCTTCATTCATTTCCTGGGCGATCCCATCGCGCTCGCCACGCTCTCGCGCATTCTCGAATTCGCGCTCACGCCGCCGGCGGAAGGGCCTCAGGATCCGCTTTACGACGAATGGGACTACATCACCGAATTCTTCATCACCGTGCGCCAGTTCAACGAGCGGCTGATGAACGACAGCAATTTCGCCGCCCTGCTCGATGCCTATGGGGTCAACATGCTCTATCCCTCGGGCTCGCGCGCGCAAAAGCGCCAGCATGACAGTGCCGCCCAGCATTTGGATCTCTCCCATCCTTCGCAGCTTCGCGCCATTCCCCACAACGGCGTGCTGCAGCAGTTGGGTTTCCTCGCCAATTCGCTGGGCGGGGCCGGGCTTGCCGCCGGCAAGGACCCCGACAAGTTCGGCCGTCTCTATCGCGCCTCGCCGCGGTTTCGCCGCATCTTTGCGATGATCGAATGGGCGATGGCCTTCAGCGATCCCGACATATTGCGCGCCTATATCGATACCCTCGATCCGGCGGCTTGGCGGCGCGAGGCGGCGCACGGGGACGAGCCGGGTGCGGCGGAAGAGCGCCGGCACGTTGCCGATGTCCTGGAGACGGCGGACCGCCACGGGCGGCTGGTTGGGATCCTGCGGGTGCTGGAACACGATCTGTTGGATCTCGAGCGCGAATTGGCCGAATGCCGGGCGGCCGAACCCAAGGTCGGGCCGCTCATCGTCGGGCCCGAGGGCGAGGCGCGCAGCAACCTGCGCCTGTTGCACGCCATCAAGCTGGCGCTCATCCATCGCATTTATCGCTTGTCCACTCATATTCCCGATTTCAGCGATCAGCATGGCGTCACGCCGGCGGAGTTGATGGGCAACATCCTGCATCTCGACCTCGAGGATTCGCTGAACCGCCTTGCCCTCATCTTCCCCAAGACCGACAGCTTCGGCGCGGCCGGCGACTACGGCGAACCGGCGACCTATCGGAGCGACGCCAACCAATCCTACGAGCAGGAACATGCCCGCATTTTCCGCCCGCTGGCGGGGCTCCACGATTTGTTGCGTCGGGCAGGGGTCGGCATCTGCCACGCCATCGGGGCCCTGGGATAATGCATATGCAGCCTGACAAGTCGGCGGTTCCGGGCCGGCGCGCGAGCGGCTAAAGTCGCGGCCATGCAATCGCGATCGCCCCTGGCCGGCTGGAGCGTGGTGTTCATCTGCTTCGCCGTGCTCAGTGTTTCGTTCGCCGCCCGTTCGCTGCTCGGGCTTTCCATGCCCTATTTGGAAAAGGACCTCGGCTGGACCCGGGGATTCGTCTCCAGCGGCGGCGCCGTTGCGTTGATCGTGATGGCCGCGGTCTCGCCCGTTGCCGGCAACATGATCGATCGCTTCGGCCCGCGCGTATTGCTGTTCGGCGGACTCATGGCGATTGCGATCGGCATGACCTTGTCGTCGGCCGTGCATCTGCCCTGGCAATTTCTTCTGGCCTTCGGCGGATTCGCCGGGGTCGGCTTCGGCATGGCGGCGACCCATGCGGTCTCGACCATCGTCAGCCTCTTGTTCGATAGGAACCGTGGGCTGGCGGTGGGCTTCGCCACGGCGGGATCGACCGCCGGACAGCTGATCGTCGTGCCGGTATTGGCGGCCGTGCTGGAACAGTCGAGCTGGCGCTGGAGCTATCTCGCCCTTGGGTTGACCTCGCTGGCCATGGCGGGCCTCGTCCTGCTGTTCGTTCGCCCCGTCAGCGCCCGCCCGGCAAGCGCGCGGCGAGACAGCGTGCGCTTCTTCGAGGAGACGGCGCAGCTCTTCCGCAAGCCGGTGTTCCACCTGTTGTTTTGGAGCTATTTAATCTGCGGCTTCACCACCTCCGGGATCGTGGAGGTGCATCTGTTGCCCTATGCGGCGGCCTGCGGTTTTCCCCCGTTGGAGAGCGCCTACGCCTACGGCCTGCTCTCGGCCATCAACCTCGGCGGCATGGTCCTGTCCGGTTGGCTTGCCGACCGGATGCATCGCCCGCTGCTGTTGGGCATGATTTATATCTTGCGGGCGCTTTCCTTCATCGTCTTGATCTGGGCGTCGCGGGATATCTCCCTGCTGTTCGTCTTTGCCGTGCTGTTCGGGATGTTCGACTATTCCACCGTTCCGGTGACGGCGAGCCTGGTGGCCAGCCATTTGGGCCTTCGCGTCATGGGCTTGTCCATGGGCCTGCTTTCGGCTGGTCATGCTCTGGGCGCTGCCGCCGGCGCGCAGCTCGCCGGCGTCCTGTTCGACATGTTCGCCCAATATTTCTGGGTCTGGGTCGCGGCCATCGCGCTTGCACTCTTCGCGGGCGTGCTCAGCTTCTCCATCCGCGAGGACCACCGGCCGCGTGATGCTGTCCTGGCTGAGGTCGCCGCGCTCGAAACGTAGATCGAACCGCATATAACCGCATTTCCTAGGCGGGTTCGTTGATCGATATGTGCCTGCCGAAACGGCCGGCGGCGCGGGTTGCCGCGGCACGTCATAACGGATAGAACGGGCGCCGGCGAGGTCATCATGTTCGTTATCGCGGTTGGCGCCACGGGTCTTGCCTTCATCCAGAACATGCTCATGTTCGGTTTCGGCTTGAAGGAAATGGCCATCTTTTCCTTCCCCCTATCGTTCACCGGGATTTTTCTTGCCGAGGTCGCATCGATCTGGGCGGGCTATTTTTGCGTCCGCAGATTTTTCGGCAACTGGCGCCGCCTCGCCCTGTCCGCCTGGGCCATTGCCGTTCTGGGAGGGGCCGAGTTGACCTTGCCGGTGAGCTATTTCACGACCTGGGTCCAACATGCGAGGAGAGAAAATGTTCTGAACCAGATTGAGCTGGTGGGAGTCTCGGTCGAGACGCTTTCTTCCGACAAGGGCGGCCGCCGGTTCGCCCTCACCTACACGCTCAGGTTTCCCAGGACCGCACGCTACGTGACGTTTCCGGCTTATCTGGGGCAGCAGAACAACCGGGTGTTCGGCAATTACTTCACGAAGGTGCATCCCGAATTCTATGACGAAAACTATGTTTTCGATGCCGGTCAATCTTACGACTTTACGGTGGTGTTCGACACCGAAGGCAAG
>JBGPNG010000332.1:0-3468 GCA_041487395.1 Dongiaceae bacterium | reverse complement strand
GGCTCGCCGACGATGGCGCCGACATTCATGCGCGGGTTCAGGCTGGAATAGGGGTCTTGGAAGATCATCTGGACGCGGCGGCGAAGTTCCGCCGTCCCCCCGCTGCCCGCGCCGAGCACTTCCCGCCCTTCGAGACGGATCGAACCGGCGCACGGTCTGTTGAGACGCACGAGCGCGCGTCCCGTGGTGCTTTTCCCTGAGCCGGATTCGCCGACCAGGCCCAGCGTCTCGCCACGATAGAGATCGAAGCTAACGCCATCGACCGCGCGCACTGCGCCCACTTGGTGCCATGCGAAGAGCCCCTTGGTGATCGGGAAATGCACCGCCAAGTCGCGGACAGCAAGAAGCGGCTCCACTGCCTCGGCGTCGGTCGCCGGGGATTTCCCACTGTCGAGGCGATTCACGCGGCGTTCGTCTCGACCGGCATTGGCGCCGGGTGAAACCCATCGCGGAGCGGACGGCCGGCAACCGCTTCGGCAACGTTGACGGGATTATGGCAGGCGAGGCGATGACCGGCTTGCGATGCGTCGTCGGGGGAACCGATGAGCTGGAGTGGGGGATTTTCGCGCCAGCAGGCCGCGACCCGCCAGGCGCAGCGTGGCGTAAATGGGCAGCCGCGCACGGGTGAAAATTGATCGGGCGGCACGCCCTCGATGGGCACCAGGTCGTGGCGCTGGCTGCCGTCGAACCGCGGCAGCGAGTGCAGCAATCCCACGGTGTAGGGATGACGCGGATGGGCGAATATCTCCGCTGTCGGGGCCGTCTCGACGACGAAACCGGCATACATCACCAACACGCGCTTGGTCATCGAGGCGACGACTCCCAGGTTGTGGGTGATGAGCAGAACGGCGGTGCCGCTGCGCCGCGTCAATTCGCCCACGAGCTCCAGGACTTGAGCTTGGATCGTTACGTCCAAGGCGGTCGTCGGCTCGTCGGCGATCAGCAGTTTTGGCGCCAATGCGAGAGCGATCGCCAGCATCACGCGTTGGCGCATCCCGCCGCTCAACTGATGGGAATATCGGGCGACCACCTGTCCCGCATCGGCGATTCCCACCATCTTCAGAAGTTCGACCGCGCGGGCGGCTGATTCGCCCTGCTTCAACTTGACATGCGCGTCGAGGGCTTCCGTCAACTGCTTGCCGATGGTCAGCACCGGATTCAGCGAGGTCATCGGGTCTTGGAACACCATGGAGATGTCTTTGCCCCGCAGCGCGCGCATTTTATTTTCCGGCAGCCCCACCAGATCGGTGCCGCGGAACAGGATGCGCCCCGCGCTTATTCTGGCCGCGGGGCGAGGCAAGAGGCCCATGATGGCAAGGCTGGTCGCGCTTTTTCCGCAGCCGGATTCGCCGACGATTGCCAGCGTGTCGGCGGTATCGAGATCGAAGCTCACGCGGTTGACCGCGTGCACCGTTCCTTGCTCGGTCCGAAACCGCACCGCCAAATCCAGCACGGAGAGCAGCATGTTCAGAATTCCGCCTTCCTGGCCCTATAGTGGCCCGGCGTGCTTCGGTTAGGTGCGGAACAATCGACAGGCGAGGTGAGACAGTGACGGCGGAAAAGCTGCGAGGCAAGTTCGCAATCGTGACAGGGGCCGGCGGCGGCATCGGCCGCGCCATCGCCGTTGCCTTCGCGCGGGCCGGGGCCGGTGTGCAATGCGCCGACATCGACGGGGCCGCGGCGGCGGCGGCGGCCGACGAGATCCGCGCGTCGGGCGGGGCGGCGAGGCCTCGTGTCGTGGATGTCAGCAGCGGTATCTCGGCGCGGGCCGCGGTCGAAGACGCCATCGCAAGCTTCGGCAGCCTTCATATTCTGGTGAACAATGCGGCTGTCTTCCCGGGTAAGGCGACCATTGCGGAACTGGACGAAGCGGTTTGGGAACGAGCGCTTGCCGTCAACATCGGCGGGGCCTTCCACATGAGCAAGTACGCCATTCCGCATATCAAAGCCTCGCACGGCGGCAGCATCATCCATGTCGCGTCCCAGATGGCGCAGGTCGCCGAGCCCGGCGACGCGGCCTATTGCGCGACCAAGGCAGCGCTGCTCGCCCTTGCCAAGGGTATGGCGCTGGATCATGCGGCTGACGGTATTCGCGTGAACAGCTTGTCGCCGGGCGGGATCGCGACCGAGCAGATGGTACGCGAATTCGGCGACATGGCGACAGCCGAAAGGGAGTGGGGCAAGGCACGCCATCCCCTGGGCCGCCTCGGCCGGCCGGAGGAGATCGCGCAAGCCGCCTTGTTCCTGGCATGCGAAGACTCCGCTTTCATGACGGGCGCCGATCTTCTCGTCGACGGCGGCTACACCGCACGCTAATCCGACTTGTCTTGCCGGCGGCACTGACGAAAAATACCGGCGGGATTTGTACGACTTCGCGGGAGCGGGCCGGTGCCAAAGATCAATGCCGAGCGCCTGATGAACGATCTGAAGCGCCTGCGCCGTTTCGGGTCCCAAGGCGTGGGCGTGGTGCGCCTGTCGCTCTCTCCCATCGATATCGAATCCCGTCACTGGCTGGCTGAGCGCATGACCGACGCCGGCCTTGATGCGACGATCGACGGCGTCGGCACGGTCTTCGGCCGCTCGCGCAAGACGGGGCCTGCGCTGCTCATCGGTTCGCACACCGATACGCAGCCGACCGGTGGCTGGCTGGATGGAGCGATGGGTGTCATTTATGGATTGGAGATCGCCCGCGCGCTCGCCGAATCCAGCGCAACAAGTCATCTGGCGGTCGACGTTGCGTCCTGGATCGATGAGGAGGGCACCTTCGTCGGTTATCTCGGTAGCCGCAGCTTCATCGGCGAGGCGGTGGGCGATGCCATCCGCACGGCGAAGAACCGCGACGGCCAGCGCCTGGAAGATGCGCTCAAGGCCGCCGGCCTTGCGGGGCGTCCGCGTGCAGGCTTCGAGCGGGCCCGTCATGTCGCCTACCTGGAACCGCACATCGAGCAAGGCGGGCGGTTGGAGGCCTCGGGCAAAGCAATCGGTGTCGTCACCACCATCGTTGGCATTCGCGAGCTGCGCGTGTGCTTCATCGGTCAGCGCAATCATGCCGGCACGACGCCAATGTCCATCCGCAGGGACGCCGGTGCTGCCCTTGTGGCCTTTGCCCATCGTTTGGATGGCGAATTCCGTAAGCTGGCCGACGCCGATACGGTCTGGACCGTGGGCCGCATCGAGCTCGACCCGGGCTCCCTCAGTGTCGTGCCGGGAAAAGCAGAGCTGCTTTTGCAGTTCCGCGACGCCGATCCGAAACGGCTGCGGGCCATGGAAGCAAAGCTTGCCGAGTTGGTCCAGGCCGCCGACGCCGAAGGGCCGGCGCGCGTGACGCTGGAGACCTTCGACGCGCCGGTCGAACCCGTGACGATGGACACCGGCCTGCAGGCGCATATCGCTGCCGCCGCGGAAGCGATCGCGCCGGGCCAATGGGTTCGCATGCCGAGCGGTGCCGGCCATGACGCACAGGTGATC
>JBGPNG010000331.1:0-3472 GCA_041487395.1 Dongiaceae bacterium | reverse complement strand
ATCGCCGGCAGGGCGCACCAGACGCTCCGCTTCGAGGACATCGAACAGGGCTCGGTTCTGATGATCTCGGACAAGAACGTACTCAAGGAATATTTCAAGGAGACGGGCGGGCGCGACACCGGTCTTGTCGTGCTCGACTCCCTCAACGAATGGCGCCACAAAGGATGGCGCGTCGGCCGGCATGTCTACAAGATCCGGGCCTATGCCCAGGTGGATTTCAAGAACCACCAGGAGCTGCGCCAGGCTATTTTCGCCGACGTCGGGGTCGGCCTCGGCGTCCAGCTTCCCAATGCCGCGAAGAAGCAAATTCAAACCGGACAAGCGTGGGACTTGACGACGGGTCCCGATTCGAAACCCGGCTCCTGGGGCGGACACTACGTCCACGTGCCCGGATACACGCCCCGCGGCCCCGTTTGCGTCACCTGGGGACGCAAGCAACAGATGACATGGGCGTGGCTCGATAAATACTGCGACGAGGCCTACGGCATCTTCGACGCGCGGGACGATTTCAAGAAGAGCCTGGTTCGCAAGGCGAAGATCACCGCCTTCCTCAATACGCTTGCAAGGTGATGGAGCAAGGCGCCGCGGCACGACTATGGCGCTGGTTATTACGCCGCCTTCGCCGTCGATCCCGGCGGCTATCGCATCGAGGCCTATTGCGGCCGGTCCGGATCCTGACCCAGCTGGCCGGAGGCATCCGAAAGAAAGGCGAAGCCCTTTCGACCAGGGGCCAAACGACAGTTCATGGCCGGCGACGGCCATCGCCTATTTGGCGCTCCGAGCGCCAAGCACAAAAGGAGGGGTCCTGGTGCTTGCCTTGGGGCTGAAAGTGGGGCAGCCTTTTGTCATCGATGTAAGGGGAGGCCACAGCGATGCCCGAGCAGCCTGTTGCGGATGACAAGATGCCCGCGTCCGACAGCGAGGAGACAAAGGAAGGCCGGCGTCCGATCTTACGCAGACTCGGCCGCTTTGCTGCGATAACGCCGCCGGCAATCGCCCTTCTTCTTGCCGCCGCGACAAAGCCAGCCAAGGCAGTCACCAGTCCTATTCTGTAGATTTCTGTGCTTCTCGCGTCGGCCGTTCGGCTGCTGGAAGGGGCAGGCAGGCTTGGTGCCTGTACGGCGCAAATTTCCGCCGCTTCAGCTCCCGCAAGGCAAGTCGGTACCGGGTTAGTTTGACGGTCTCATCCTTCGACAGGCTCAGGATGAGGAGAAAACAAAGACCTCATGGTGAGCTTGTCGAACCATGAGATCAAATTGACCCGCTACCAGCAAGTCTGCGACTAAAGCACCCGGCGCCAAAGGCGCCTGAGCAAGGCAACAGGCCGTATCAGGCGGCTTGGCCCGGACCGCAGGAGCTCTTCAAGGCTCTTTGGCCTTCCGGGCCCCAAGACGTTGAAGGGCTCGCGCTTGATCCAGTCTCGCAACGGTGATCGGCCGGGCGGGAGGGGTGCCAGACCCAGCCGTCGAAGATAGCGATTCACCTGATAGACGCGGGCGCTGGCTTCGTATTCGCGCAGGCTGTAGTTGATGCTCATGCTGACGGAAACTTCGTTTCCGTTCCTCACCCAATGCGGCGCGAGAGGGGGATTGTGCACTGCGGCCCCCGGCATCAATTCATAGAGAGTTCCCTCCCCCTGCAGTTCCTCTTGATAGTCCGCTGCGTAGGTATCCCCGCCGTAGTATCGCTCGATCGCGGATTCGCTGAGGACGCGTCTATCCCTTGGATCGAAGAGCCAGATGTTCTTGCGGCCTCGCAGGTGAAACAGAAGGTTGGACTGGTGGTCGATGTGGTAGGGCGTGATTATGCCTGGTGAGCTTAGAAGGATGGTCATCGACGACCACCCGATCTCCGGTCGCAGAGCGAAACCCGAGAGTGTATCGACCTCTTCGAGTATCCGCTCATGAAGCGACCGATATTGGTCGTCGTATTCTTGCGCACAAGACAAGCGCAGGAGCTTGTCTCCTTCGGGCAGCTCGCCAATCACCTCCGACGGGTCTTGTTCGCGGGTCAGCTCGATGAATTTCGTCTGGGGCGAGCCGCGACTTGCCCGGAAGACGGCCAACCGCTTTGGCTCCTTGCTCTGCTTGATGCGCCGGCACAATTCGAGGAGCCGTGGAATCTTGAAGAGCGGGTGATCGGCCAGGCGGTGACGAAATGCAAAATGGGTCCTATTGAGCCGATCGCGGAACAGCGATGGTTCGGATTCGATAATTGCTCCGTCAGTTGCTTGCGCCATCCGAGAGCCTTCCTGTCGGAGCCTGCCGAGATGTCGGCCGATAGGCAAGGATCACATTCCGACGTTCTTATCGCCGATGCGGCCGGCTAGCGAAAGTCCGGCAGCTTTGGTTAGGCGGTGCCGTTGAGAGATCACGCAAGATCCGACTTAGGCTGGGCGGCTCCGCCAACGTGACGGAGACATTTCCGCAAAAGCCGAAGTGGATGCGCTTGTCAAGCTATCAGCGCCTGAAAGCGGTGGGGGAGTTAGCGGATCGCCAGTGGAAAGACTGGGAGGCGACGCGCTTCAGCGCCTGTTGAGTGCAGGTTGCTGGGCGTCAGGTGAAATTCAGCTTGACGAGAGCTGACGCTAAGATTTTTAAGCGCGATATTTTCGATCCCGACCACTGGCACATTTGATCTCCCTCCTCTGACCTTCGTGCGCATATGGCGGTGGCCGAGAAGTTAGTAGAGAGATTGCTGCCCTAGCGCGGAATCAGCCGCTAGCGCCAATCGTGGGAAAGGCCGAACACCTCAAAGGCCTTGCAACCTTGCTGGGCGGTGAGGAAAGGACTCACGGTAGGCAAGCTTGATTTCGCGCGCGCTGCGTGCGAGCATTTGCGCACGACCCAGTGCGGCACAAAAGCTTGATTAGCGGTAATTTCCGCGTCAGTGCGAGCAAAACGTCTCGACGGGGGATTCGATGAAGGAAGACCAAATTGACCTTGTAATCCTCAAGGCGCTAACCGACGCATATGGAAAACTCAAAGGTCTTCGAAGCATCGGTCCAATTCACAAGGATAAGAAAGGCAATTTGCATTGTCCTGTCACGGTCGCCAGCCCAAGCAAAGTCGAAGTTTCCCGTATTTTTGATGTTGCCGTCGGTAAAGAAAAGCTGACGGTAAGATTGGACATTCTCGAGGGGCCAGAGATTTCACTTTTCGCCTGCCCCGGTGAGGAGACCGCCCCGTTACCGGCTCCCATTCCGCCGCCGGGTCCAGTCCTCGGTGGAGATGCCATCTGGAACAATCGGAAGCCAACGTGGTGGGGAGCTCTAGCGTTGACGGCCTCGCGGATCATGATAAAGAACAATGCTGGGCAGGCCTGCAGCGTTGCAAACGCTGGCCTGAGCGCAAATCATATTTTTGCTCTGGCGGACTCGGGGCAAGTTGGGGATTCCATATCGACAGTCCGATATCCGAATGGCGCATATCTCGACTGCTGGCTTCCCGTGACCAATACGACTCGTCCCGTT
>JBGPNG010000330.1:0-3473 GCA_041487395.1 Dongiaceae bacterium | reverse complement strand
GGCGCTCTTCCGTTCGGCGATCACATGGCCAAGCTCGCCATGATGCTTCATGGCAGCGGCATGCTCGATCATGGCGGCAGTGCGGCAACGGGCGCAGGAAGGGCCGCCGCCAATTCGAATGGTCCGTTCACGGGCTTCGTACCGCCTGCTCCCGCCAATCAAAATGACGACGCGGCAGTTACGGTCTCGCCTTCCGCTGCCACCGGGCGCCCGCCCGCAATCCCGGTTCAGGCAATTCCATTTCCCCTCGAGCTTCCTTGGGTGAGGCCGTTCGTAGTTCCCAGGATGCCGGGAGAGATCACGCCTTTTCCGTTTGATTTTCCCGGGCAGCGTCGCAATCGCAAACCGCTCGTCAATCCTTATCCTGACAAACCAAACTGCGTCGAGGAATGGACTCACGCGAAGCTGTTTTGCGCCGATCAAATGGTGAAGGGAAATTTCAAGCCCGGTTACGATGGGTGGGGTAAAAATTTCGATAAATGCGTGATGGGACAAGTATCTGAAGAATGTGGCGGGAATCCTAGCGGCGGAAATCTCAAGGCGTGAATTCGTGCTCTAAAAAGGGAGTTCGACGCGATGCCAGATAAAGTAACTCACGACGACCTCACGCAGAATTTCCATTTGCTGCGTTCTGACCCCGCTAAGTTCCTTGAACTCGCCGACGAGTTGGTCAGACAGAATCCGAAAGACCATCGCGCATACTTCCGTCGTCACTGGCCTTTGGCCTTACTGGGCCAACATGATCTGGCTCTCGCCGATCTCGATCAGGCAATATCCCTGGAAGAGCACTATGGCCATCGCGAGGCACGCGGTGATCTGCTGCGAGACATGGGCCGGCTCCCGGAAGCGATCGATGAATACGACCGGGCGGAATCAATGGATCCCGAGGCTTGGCTTGGGGGATTTGGACCGCTGTTTCGCGCCGATTGCCATGCTCGGCTTGGCAATCTCGAAGCGGCACTTGCCGATTGTGCGACGTTGCGCGATGAGCATTGGACGCCGGGCATGAACGGAACGCCCGCGGGCAACAAAGAGGAAGTCGCAGCTGAGCTTCGGCGGCGGGCAACGGCGGCACGGAAGTCGTGAGCCCTATCCAACCACCACGAGCGATGCGGGCAAGACACCAATGACGAGTCGCACCCCATGGCTTTGATCGTTCGCGAGTTCCATGCCGCGGGATATCGTTCCTTGCGCTCGATCCGCATTCCGCTGGAAGGATTGAGCGTGTTCCTCGGCGCCAATGGCGTCGGCAAGACGAATCTCTATCGCGCGCTCCAACTTTTGCAGGCATCGGCGGCAGGCCGGCTTTCCCAGGAACTCGCTGCCGAAGGCGGCATGGAGTCCGCGCTCTGGGCCGGCAAGCGGCACGTCAAGCAATTGGCACAAGTCGCATTGGGAGCCGACTTCGGGCAAGCCGCGGACGGCAAGCCCAGCTATCGCTACGAAGTGACCGTGGGCGTTCCCCATTCCTATGTGAATGACGAGGGAGAGCGCCTGTCGACATCGGCGGCCTTTGTCCTCGAACCGCAGGTCAAAGAGGAGTCGCTCATATTCCATGACAAACGGCGACCGTTGAAACTCCTCGAACGCCGCGGACCTTTCGTTGCCGCGCGCAACGAAGAAGGAATTCGATCGGAGATCGAAGTCGAACTTTTGGCTTCGGAAACCGCCTTGGGGTCGCTCGAGGATCCGACCGGCTTTCCCGATCTGCATGAGATTCGCCGCACCATGCTGGATTGGCGTTTCTATCATGATCTGCGAACCGATGCGGCATCGGCGCTGCGTCATCCCTGCCTTGCCGTCACCAGCCCGACATTGTCGTCGGATGGCTCCAACCTCGCCGCCGTGTTCGCGACCCTGGTCCATATTCGCCAGGACACGACCGATCTCGATCGCGCCATCGAGGATGCCTTTCCCGGCGCCAAGCTCGTCGTGCCCAATCCCGGCCGCACGGCCTCCTTCGGCTTGATCTTCCCCGATTATCCCAAGCGGGTATTCGATGCCGGCGAGTTATCCGACGGCACCTTGCGCTATCTTGCGCTGGCCGGCGTGCTGCTGGCCTATCGCCTGCCCGCCTTCGTCGCCCTCAACGAACCGGAGACGAGCCTGCATCCCGATCTGCTGGATCCACTCGCCCGGCTGGTCGCGCGCGCCGCCCGGCGCACGCAGCTCTGGCTCGTCACCCATTCGGAGCGTTTTGCCGAGGCGTTGGTCAAGCATGGCAAGATCAAGCCACGCATCGTCATCAAGCGCGAGGGCGAGACCTGGATCGAAGGCCTGCGCCTGGCCGGCGATTTCGGCGCGGACGAGGACGACGCCTAAGCGCTCCCGCCCTATGGCGCCTTGACCGGCGGCGCGAAGCGGAACGCCACCGCCACCCGGTTCCAGCCGTTGATCGCGATCACCGCGGCCGACAGATTCGCCAGTTCCCGCACCGTGAACTGGGCCGCGGCCTGGGCATAGACCTCGTCCGGCACATGGTCGTGGGAGATCAGCGTCAACGCCTCCGTCCAGGCCAGTGCGGCCTGTTCGCGGGCGGTGAAACAGGGCGCCTCGCGCCACACGGGCAGCAAATCGAGACGCTTCTGCTTTTCGCCCAGCTTGCGTGCATCCACGCTATGCATGTTGACGCAAAAGGCACAGCCGTTGATCTGGGAAGCGCGCAGCTTCACCAGTTCGATCAGATCCGGCGCCAGCCCTGATTTTTCCGCCGCCTGGCCCAAATCCGACAGGCTTTGCGGAATGGCAGGCTGCAGTTTGTAGAGCGCTTGGCGTTCGATGCGATCCGGCATTTTCATTCTCTCCATGCACGGCGATTTCAAGGCTCCATCAAATCGCCAAACCGCCCCATGCGAAAGGGCCGGTTGGATGCAAAGTCGCGAGGCCATGTGGATCGTCCGCTGACATGCTCTTCGTCGACCACACGGGTCTGCGACACGACCTCGATCCTGAAATTCATCGAAACGCGCTCCGGCCTGGTGCCTCTGGGCGGGCGCGGCGCGGTGGCGAATGATCTCAGCGCGGCGTTCGATTTCTAGAGGCGTTCAGCTCGCGTAGGAGGGATCTTTCTTGTCGAGCATCCGCTTCAGATCGGCAAAATGGGCGAAGGCCATGCCCTTGTAGCCCTCCCAGCCGCGCGCCGTCTTTTCGGCGAGCGCGTCCGGCATGACGTTCAGCTTCTGCCCCGTCGAATATGCCAGCACCATGGTCTGGGCGGCGCGTTCGAGGAAATAGAGATCCTCGAAGGCCTCGGCGACCGTCGCGGCCGTCACCAGCACGCCGTGATTGCCAATCAGCATGTGGCTCTTGGTGCCGAGTGCCCGCACCAGCCGGTCGCCCTCGGCGCGGTCGTCCGCAATCCCTGAATAGTGCAGGTCAACGGCCAGCCGGTTGTAGAACCGTGCCGTGTTCTGGTCGATCGGCTTCAGCTCCGGATCGGCAAGCGCCACAAGCGCGGTCGCGTACGGTGGATG
>JBGPNG010000329.1:0-3476 GCA_041487395.1 Dongiaceae bacterium | reverse complement strand
GAAATCGACGATGAACGGGCCGATCGGCTGATGTCGCCGGAACTTGTAGCTGGTGAGACGTCGTCCGCGCAGAGCAGCCCACAGCCGGATTTCGGCATCCGGAGGGCTTTGCCGAAGGTCGCGGGCAAATTGGCGTGGCATGTCGTGCACCTATGGCGATCTGGGCCCGCGGGACCAACGTTCGATCCTGTGGCAAGGCCCTCACCCGGCTCGCTGCGCTCGCCACCCTCTCCCGCGGTGCGGGCGAGGGGCCCGCAATTCGGTTATTTTAACTCGGATCCTTAGTATTTCGCCCAAGCCGAACATACCCCGCAACAATCGGATAGAGCCCGATCGCCTCTACGCCTATCTAACGATCCTGGGCTAGAATCGAAAGGAACCGAGGCAATGCATATGGCAACGACAAAGACTGCGGCAGCGGCTCTCGTGAAGGCCAAAAACCCCACCAACATGTCGCCGGTGGGCGTGGTCGAACGGGCCTGCCGTTTCATCGAG
Organism: Dongiaceae bacterium; assembly: GCA_041487395.1. Taxonomy (GTDB): domain Bacteria; phylum Pseudomonadota; class Alphaproteobacteria; order Dongiales; family Dongiaceae; genus DASXQK01. The sequence continues at coordinate 2,981 of JBGPNG010000329.1, read as the reverse complement.
GCGCGGGTCGACGAGGGCGAGCGTTTCTCCCTGTCCGAACTTGGCGCCCATTGCGGCTTGAGCCCCTGGCATCTGCAGCGCCAGTTCCGCCAAGCCATGGGGGTGACGCCGCGGGCCTATGGCGATCAGCGTCGGCTGGGCCGCTTTCGCGACGAGCTGCAACAGGGCGAAGGCGTCGCCGCGGCCACTTACGGCGCCGGCTATGGCTCCTCCAGCCGGGTCTATGAGCGGGCGGACAGCCTGATCGGCATGACCCCCGCGACATATGCCAAGGGCGGCAAGGGTGCGGCCATCGCCTATGGCATCGCGGCCTCGCCGCTCGGCCGCCTGTTGGCCGCCGCCACCCCCCGGGGCATCTGTTTTGTCGGGCTGGGCGATAGCGATGCGATGCTGGAGGCCGAATTGCGCCAGGATTTCTGGGCGGCCGACAGCATTCGGCGGGACGATCGGCAGCTCGGCCGCGCGTTGGACGGCCTGCTTGGACTGCTGGCAGGAAAAGAACCCCATGTCGACCTGCCGCTAGATATCCGGGCAACCGCCTTTCAGCGGCGGGTCTGGCAGGAGCTGCAGCGGATTCCCATCGGTGAAACAAGGAGCTATGGCGAGATTGCCCATGCGCTCGGCAAGGATAGCGCCTCCCGCGCCGTGGGCCGCGCCTGTGCGACCAACCTGGTCTCCCTGCTCGTGCCCTGTCACCGGGCGCGCGGCCAGGATGGCTCTTTGACGGGATATCGTTGGGGAATCAAGCGCAAAGCCGCCCTTCTGGAACGCGAATCGGAGATGCGGTCGAGGAAAAAAGTCCTATAGCTGCAAGAGTTGCTTGCTTGCCCGACGGGTCGCCCGTAAGACTCGTCGGGCCATGCGCAAAAAGCCCTCCCGTCCCCGTCGCCCGAACACGCAGCGGGCCATCATCGGCAGCAACGTGCTGGCCGTGGGGGACCGTATCGTTCCGCTTCTGTTCGAGAAGAACGGGCGCGCTCGGCGCATCATCATTCGTCTCGACCATGGCGGGGGCATCGTCGTCGTCCTGCCGGCGCGCGCGACCAAGGAAGACGGCCGACGGTTCGCCTTGTCGAACAAGGGCTGGATTCAGGAGCGGCTCGCCCACATGCCGGAACCGCTGCCGTTCCTCCACGGCGTCAGCATTCCCTATCTTGGCGTCGAGCATCGCATCCGCCACCGGGTCGCCAAGCGCGGCGCCGTCTGGCGCGAAGCCGGCGATATCCACGTTGCCGGCCGGCCGGAACATCTGCCGCGGCGGGTGGAGGATTGGCTGAAGCAGGAAGCGCACCGCGAGATCGAGCGCCGGGCCTTGCAGAAGGCCGACGAACTGGGCAAGCGCATCCGGCGCATTGCGGTGCGCGATCCGCGCAGCCGCTGGGGCAGTTGCTCGCCCGATGGCGCGATCAGTTTCTCTTGGCGGCTCATCCTGGCGCCGCGCTTCGTGCTCGACTACGTGGTGGCCCATGAAGTGGCCCATCTGCGCGAGCTCAATCACGGCAGCCGCTTCTGGCGCCTGACCGACACGCTCACGGGCGACATGGAAAAAGCGCGGGTCTGGCTGGTGGAACACGGGCCCGGGCTCCATCGTTACGGGAAGCCGGCCTAAACTTCAGTTAGATTTCTCTCTCTGAAACGCAGAACGGCCGGGCGCGAGCCCGGCCGTTCCTTCAGGTCAAATATGGATCTGAGTGCAAATAGCCGCTGCGATATGCGTCACCTGCCCCTCTCCTGCACCGCGGGAGAGGCGATTCGGTTATTTCTACTCGGATCCTATCGCGAATTCGTCAGGCCTGTTTGGCCATTTGCGAAGCGACCGAGCCCTGGCGCCGCGCCATGAAGGATTTGGCCGTCTCCACCGCCACGGCGGCATCGCGGCAATAGGCATCGGCGCCGACGGACTTGGCGAAAGCCTCGTTGAGCGGCGCGCCCCCCACCAGCACCACATGATCGTTGCGGATGCCTTTCTCGATCATGGTGTCGATCACCACCTTCATATAGGGCATCGTGGTGGTGAGCAGGGCCGACATGCCCAGGATGTCGGGCTTATGCTGTTCGATCGCCTTCAGATAGTTTTCGGCCGGGTTGTTGATGCCGATGTTGATGACCTCGAATCCGGCCCCCTCCAGCATCATGGCGACGAGATTCTTGCCGATGTCGTGGATGTCGCCCTTGACCGTGCCGATCACCACCGTGCCGACCTTCGGCGCTCCCGTTTCCGCCAACAGCGGGCGCAGGATGAACATGCCGGCCTTCATGGCGTTGGCGGCCAGCAGCACTTCCGGCACGAACAGGATGCCGTCGCGGAAATCGATGCCGACGATGCGCATGCCCTCGACCAGGGCCTTGGTCAGCGTATCGTAAGGGCTCCAGCCGCGATTCAGCAGGATGTGGACGGACTGCTCGATCTCCTCCTTCATTCCGTCATAGAGATCGTCATGCATCTGTTGGACGAGATCGTCGTCCGACAGACTTTTGAGATCGAGTTCGCCTTCGTCCGCCATGATCCTTCATCCTCGTGCCTGCGGCGCCCGCCGCGCCCAGCTGCTTTGTCCTCGGCCTGATCAGACTAGTCAAGGAAGCCCTTAGCCCCAAGCGCGGCGGCGACAGGATTTGCCCGGACAACGACATGTTTTGCTAGGCTTGGCCAGGCGTGATATCACGCTCGAAGTTGTATAGACAAGTTGGCGAGGCGGCGATGGGCGACGATATCTTCCGGCTCCGGCCCGGCAAGTTGACGCTGGGCGAGTTGACCGGGCTGATGGCGACGGCGCGCAGGATCGAGGTCGATCCTGCGGCCTGGCCCGCGGTCGAAGCCTCGGCCGAGGTCGTGCGTCGAATCGTCGCCGAGGGCCGCACGGCCTATGGCGTCAACACCGGTTTCGGCAGCCTCGCCAAGACTCGCATTCCGGCCAATGAGGTGGGCGAGCTGCAGCGGCGTCTGGTGCTCTCTCATGCCGCGGGCACCGGCGCGCTGCTCG
>JBGPNG010000328.1:0-3477 GCA_041487395.1 Dongiaceae bacterium | reverse complement strand
CTCTGGTCTAGGCCGTTAGCCGGGCGAGCACGTCGTCGGCCACCTCGAAATTGGCCGCCACCGTCTGCACGTCGTCATTGTCCTCCAGCGCCTCGATCAGCTTCAGCAGGCGCTCTGCCGTCTCGCCGTCGACCGGCACGCCGGAGAGCGGGCGCCAGGCGAGGCGCGCTTCCAGCGGCGGGCCAAACTTGGCTTCCAGCCTGTCGCGCAGCTGGGCAAAGCCATCGGGCGCGCATGTCGCCTCGTGAAACTCGTCATCGCTCTCCACATTGTCCGCACCGGCGTCGAGCGCTGCCTCGAACATCGCATCGGCGCTTGCCGCCTTGGCCGGGTAGCGCACCACGCCCTTGCGCTCGAACATGAAGGACACGCTGTTGGTCTCCCCCAGCGCCCCGCCATGCTTACCGAAGATGGAGCGGATTTCGGAAACGGTGCGATTGCGGTTGTCGGTCAGCGCCTCGACGATGATGGCGATGCTGCCGGGACCATAGCCTTCATAGCGCACCTCCTCGTAATTGGCGGAATCGTCGCCGCCGCTGCCGCGCTTGATTGCCCGCTCGATGGTGTCCTTCGTCATATTGGCGGCGCGTGCGGCGATCAGGGCCGCGCGCAAGCGTGGATTGGCGTCGGGATCCGGCAGGCCGCTGCGCGCCGCGGTTGTCAGTTCGCGGATCAACTTGGTGAACACCTTGGCGCGCTTGGCGTCCTGCGCGCCCTTGCGATGCATGATGTTCTTGAATTGGGAATGACCGGACATCGAACTGGACCCCGAATCAGCAACAGGCCCCGGCGTCCGTGAATGGAGGGCGGAGGCCAAGCTGCGGTTATCGATAAAGCGTCAATATGGCAAGAATTGGGCGCGTTCTAGCCGGATTCTATCGATCTGCCAAGGGTTTCCGGGGGCTGGGCCCGGCCGGAACGGCCCAGCTCAGACCTCGGGTCGCGCGGCTGCCAACACGCCGCCCTCGCGCAGGGGAATGGCGCTGATCGCCAGCCCCGTCCGATCGTCGGTTTCGACGAACAGGGCGCAGAGGGAGGCCGGCCCGGTGGCCGGGACCATGCGCTCGGTCGGCAGCTTGCTGGTGAAGCGGGCGATCGGCACGGCTTTTTCCATGCCGATGACGGAATCGTAGTCGCCGCACATACCGGCGTCGGTCATATAGGCGGTGCCGCCGGCAAGCACGCGGGCATCGGCCGTCGGCACATGGGTATGGGTGCCCACGACCACGCTGGCCTTGCCGTCGAGAAAATGGCCAAGTGCCGTCTTCTCGCTCGTCGCCTCGGCGTGAAAGTCGACCAATATGGCATCGGCCGTTTTTCCGAGACGATGTTCCGCCAGGCGCGCCGTTGCCGCGGCGAAGGGATCGTCAAGGGCATCCATGAACAGCCGGCCCATCAGATTCAGGACCACCACGCGCCGCCCGCCCGGCGCCTCGAACAGGCCCAGGCCCTGGCCCGGCGTGCCGGCAGGGAAATTGTCGGGCCGCAGCAATCGGGGATGGCGCGAAATGAAGGTCAGCGTTTCCTTCTGGGCCCAGACATGGTTGCCGGTGGTGATGACGTCGACGCCGGCAGCATAAAGCTGATGGCAAATCTGCTCGGTGATGCCGAAGCCACCCGCCGCGTTCTCGCCGTTGACGACCACGAAATCCAGCGCCAGCTCGCGGCGCAGCCGCGGCACCATCTCGATTGCCGCCGAACGCCCGGCGCGCCCGACAAGATCGCCGCAGAACAACAGGCGCATGAGCCGCCCCTCAGCCGATCCAACGATAGAATCGTTCGGTCGCAATAGCGTCGAGCATTTGATCGTAGTCGGCGCGGGGCACGCTTTCGACCTCTTGGCCGGCATAGGCAAAACCAATGGCGCTGACGCGGCCGGCCGCGCGCAGCTTCGCCAGCGTGCGGTCGTAAAAGCCGCCGCCATAGCCCAGGCGGTATCCTGCGGCATCGAATGCCAGCAGCGGTACGATGAGGACATTGGGTACCACCTCGCCGGCACGGGGCTCGGGCACTTCGGTCTTGAAGCCGCCGGGCACGAAACGGGTCTCCGGCGTCCACCGCCGGAAGATCAGCGGCTCTCCCTTGGCGACGACGACCGGCAGGCCGATAACATGACCCGCGCCGTGCAGGCGCTGGATCAGCGGGCGTACATCGATCTCGTCGCCCATGGGCCAATAGGCCGAGACGATCGCGCCGGCCGGCAAACTGAACTGGCTCAGCAATTGATCGGCCGCCTTCGCCCCGGCAACGGCCGGTGCATCGGCGGCGGCAAGATCGCGCCGGCGCTGGAAAGCGGCCTGGCGGAAATGAACCTTGTCTTGAAGAATGAAATTGGACGGGGCCGTCAAAGCCGATGGCACGTGCGAATCCTCTGTGGCCTGCTGTTGCAGGTGGGCGCCATATGCCGGGACCAGGGTCCCGGTAGAGACAGCTCCCTCGAGGTTCATATTGGCCCCAGGGATTCAGCGGCCTGTCGCACCCGACAGCACCCGCCCGCCAACGACTCTAGGCGGCTTCCAATCGGGCAGCAATAGCCTCCACCCGGCTTGCCAGACGCTCGATCGATTCGGCGATCTTGTCTTCCTCGCCTTCCGTGCGGTCGCCCGCCAGGCGCAGCAGATCCTTTTTGGCCGCCGCGAGTTCGTCGGAGATCAGAAGCGCCGCCATCAGCAGCAAGCGGGCATCGCCGATCTGGCCCACCGAATGAGCGAGTTTGTCGACTCGGCGCGCGAGATCCTGGCCCAGTTCGGTGACCTGGCCTTCCTCGCCATCGTCGCAGGCGACGTCGTAGCCGCGGTTGTTGACGACGATATGAACCTTGCCCATGTCAGCCCTCCGCGACGATCTTCAATCGCTCGATGACGGAATCGAGCCGGGCGGCGACATTGCGTGCTTCGGCCTGCAACGACGCGTTCCTGCCGCGCAACGCGCGCATTTCCGATGTCATGCGACCGTGATCGGCATCCGCGCCCTGGACGCGCGCGTTGGCGGCGACTTCCAGCCGGCTGAGTGCAGCATCGATTCGATCAAGGGCATGAGCGAGGCGCACGATTACCCGCGTTTTGCGACCCAAGACAAGTGCTTAGGTCGAGTGTTTGATAGGCGGGATCATATGGTCGGGCAGCGCTTGCCGTCAACCGATCGACCAGCGCAATTCTGCACCCCATGCACGCCACGACGACTCAGTTGACGACCGCAGATGCGAACGGCATGTTGCGCCGCCAATCGGATACCATCGGCGTGCCATCGTCGATGCCCCGGCGCCCCGGTTTCGAGGCCGACATGGACGCATCGCCGCACGTAAACACCGAACATCGCGATCTTGCCAACGCCATCCGCGCGCTTGCCATGGATGCCGTTGAGAGGGCCGCATCCGGCCATCCCGGCCTGCCCATGGGCATGGCCGATGTGGCGACCGTGCTGTTCCGCCGCTTTCTCAAGTTCGACCCGGCCCATCCGCGCTGGCCGGACCGCGAT
>JBGPNG010000327.1:0-3487 GCA_041487395.1 Dongiaceae bacterium | reverse complement strand
GTCCGATTCGTTCATCACCTCGGGCCCGCGGGCCTGGCGCTTCATTTTCTTCGGACGGCTGATCTGGCGGTGCCGGCGCTGCGAGGGAAACATCTTCACCTTGCCGCTGCCAGTGAGCTTGAAGCGCTTTTTGGCGCCGCTCTTGGTCTTCATCTTGGGCATTTCATGGTCCTTGCGTGGGGAAATTTCAAAAGACGGTTTGGGCATGCCCTGCCGTGGCCGTCGCGGTCCCTCCATCGAGGGACGGCGGGTTATACAGGCCGGGCCCGGGCGAGGCAAGGGCCCGCTGAACGCTCAATCCGGCTCTTCCGGGAACTGGGGTGCCCCCGGTGGAATGACCACGCCCGGCAGTTTGCGCGAGGTCCAGACGTGAACGGCGCCGCTCAAATCCATGGGCTCGTCCAGCGAGCCGCCTTTGACGCTGAGCATGGCGGGCGGCTCCGCCGCATCTTCGCGTTCATGCCAGAGGCGCGTTCCGCAATCGGGGCAAAAGGCGCAGCGAAGCCGGCGGCCGCTGTCGGTGGTGCGCGACCAGGTCTTGACCCTGCCTTCAGTCAACCGGAAGGAGGATTTTTCCACGAAAACCGAGATCCCGAAGGCAGAGGCCGATTGCTTCCGGCATTCCCGGCAATGGCAGACATAGAGCTCCACGGGCCTGGCCGCGATCGTATAGCGAACCGCACCGCATTGGCAGCCGCCGGTGAGCGCGCTGTTCAGCTTGGCCATGATCGTTTCCCACGCGTTTTCCAAAGGCGAAGGGTCGCCGGGCTCTCCGAACAAATCAAGAACAATCTCGGTGGATATCCGGTGACCAGAAAAGGCGATGGGCGACCGGGTTCTCGCCCCAGTGCATTTTGGCTCTTGACGATTTATACCGAATAGTATTTCATTGAATATATCATCACTCAATAAAATTGAGCATGGCACACAGAACCTATCGCCCCGGGCGGCGCGCGGAAGCCGCCGAAGAGACCCGCCGGCGCATCGTGGATGCGACATACGCGCTGCACGCCGAACAGGGCGTCGCCGCGACGACCATGACGCATATCGCGGAGCGCGCCGGCGTCAGCATCGGCTCGGTCTATCACCATTTTCCCACATACGAAGACGCCATCGGCGCCTGCAGCCGCCACAGCGAGGAAGCCGTACCGCTGCCGACCGAGGCCATCTTCGCCGGCCTCTCCTCGACCGAGAAGCGGATCAGGCGGCTGGCGGATGCAATCTTCGGCTACTACGAGCGCCTGCCCGGCTTCGAGCGGGTGCGCCGCGACCGGGACAAGTACCCGCCGCTTGACGCGTTCTTCGCCAAGGAAGAGCGGCGCAGGGTGGATCTCGCGGGCAAGGCTCTGCGTGCTCGCGGCGCCGGCGATCTGCGCCCAGCCATGATCGCGGCTCTCCTGGACATCGCCGTCTACCACGGGCTCGCGCGCGCCGGGCTCAGCACCGGTGCTGCGGCCGAACGAATCGCCGACGTCATCAACGCCTGGCTGTCCGCCCGCAGCCGATCCCGGCGCGCCGGGATCGGGGGCTGACGACCGGCGCATCACCACCCCCCACATAATCGGAGGACCTGCATGCAGACCAAGATCGACGAGATTGCCGAGGGCATCTTCCGGCTTTCGACTTTCCTGCCCGCGATCGCGCCGCCAGCCGGCTTTACCTTCAACCAGTTCTTGATCGACGCGGAGCAGCCGCTGCTCTTCCACTGCGGCCCCCGGGCGATGTTTGCCTCCGTCTCGGCGGTCGTCGCACGCGTGATGCCGGTCGAGCGCCTGCGCTGGATCGCCTTCGGCCATGTCGAAGCCGATGAATGCGGAGCGATGAATGCCTGGCTCGCGGCCGCACCGGCCGCCCAGGTCGCGCATGGCATGACGGCCTGCATGGTTTCGCTCAACGATTTGGCCGATCGCCTGCCGCGAGTGATGGCCGATGGCGAGGTGCTCGATCTCGGCGGCAAGCGGATCCGCTACATCGACACGCCCCACGTGCCGCACGGGTGGGAGGCCGGACTGCTCTACGAGGAGATCACGGGCACTCTGCTCTGTGGCGATCTGTTCACCCATACCGGCAACGGCCTTGCGCTGACCGGCGCCGATATCATAGGGCCCGCGATCAGCGCCGAGGACATGTTCCACGCCACGAGCCTTGGGCCCACGACTGCGCCCACGATCCGCAAACTCGCCGAGCTATCTCCGCGAAAGCTCGCGTTGATGCATGGCTCCTCATTTGTCGGCGATGGGGCGGCGGCATTGCGCGCGTTGGCCGATCACTATGAAGAGCGCCTGCGAATGGCGCTTGCTTAGGGAACCTCTTCAGCTGCGATGCCCTGGCGAGAGTTCAATCGGATGGCGCTTTAGAAGAACCGCTCGTAAAGCCAGGCGAAGCCGATGCCGGTCCAGAGCCAAGGCGAAGTCAGCAGTGCCGCCGCCCCGGTAATGGCGCCGATGGCGCCAAGCGCAAATTGGCCGCGGATGAGCGCGATCAGGCCGAAGACGACCGCGATGGGCCCCAGCAACAGCGGCGCCCGGAACAGCGCCGCCGCACCCAGCAGCACGGCCGAGGTGCCGAAAACCGGCGGGTTCCAGATATCCCATCGCGGCCGGGAAGGCTGCAGATCGAAGGCGGGTGGCGGCTCGCGCCACCCGCCGCTATCGAGATCCCGCAGCGCCGGCGTCCAACGAGCCGGGTCGCCGCGGCGGGGTTTGAGATTGTTCACCTCGGCGCCAGAACCATCACCATCTGCCGGCCTTCCAGGCGCGGCATCTGCTCGACCTTGGCGGCGCTGTCGAACTGTCCGCGCACGCGTTCAAGCACCTGCGCGCCCAGTTCCTGATGCACCATCTCGCGGCCGCGGAATCGCATGGTCACCTTGACCTTGTCGCCTTCTTCGAGAAAGCGGGTCACGGCGCGCATCTTGACTTCGTAGTCATGCTCGTCGATGCCCGGGCGCAACTTGATCTCCTTGACGTCGATCACTTTCTGCTTTTTGCGCGCCTCGTTGCGCTTCTTCTGGACTTCGTATTTGAATTTGCCGAAGTCGAGAATCTTGCAAACCGGCGGATCGGCGTTGGGAGAGATTTCAACGAGGTCGAGGCCGGCGTCGGCGGCCATGGCCAGCGCGTCGCGCAGTGCGGTCACCCCCACCATCGTGCCGTCTTCCTTGACCAGGCGAACGCTGGGCACGGTGATCTGGGTATTGATGCGCGGCCCGTCGCGGGACGGGGCGGCATCCGTCGGAGATCTGGCGATCGTTCGTACTCCTCTGTTGTTTAAGCGGGGGCTATCGCGGCAGATCCGCCGGTGAGACGGCCTCGGACGTCAGTTTATTGACGGCATCGGCCAGGGCAAGGACTTCCTGTTTCTCGACCCCCAGGTGCCGCATGGCCACGCTCCCGTTCTCGGTCTCGCGCTTGCCGACGACCAGCATGACCGGGACCTTGGCCAGCGAATGCTCGCGGACCTTGTAGTTGATCTTCTCGTTGCGCAG
>JBGPNG010000326.1:0-3495 GCA_041487395.1 Dongiaceae bacterium | reverse complement strand
GTCATGGCCGGCGAATAGACCGCACCCCCGGCACAAGGCCCCATGATCAGTGAAATCTGGGGCACGACGCCCGACGCCAGGATGTTGCGCTGGAACACCTCGGCATAGCCGGCCAGCGAAGCCACGCCCTCCTGGATGCGCGCGCCGCCGGAATCGTTGAGGCCGATCACGGGGGCACCCACTTGCAGCGCCTGGTCCATGATCTTGCAGATTTTTTCGGCGTGGGCCTCGCTGAGCGAACCGCCGAAGACGGTAAAATCCTGGCTGAAGATGAAGATCAGACGCCCGTTCACCGTGCCGTGGCCGGTGACCACCCCGTCGCCCGGGATTTTCTGGTCATGCATGCCGAAGTCGCTGCTTCGGTGCTCGACGAACATGTCCCATTCCTCGAAGGAGCTGGGATCGGTCAGAACTTCGATACGCTCGCGCGCCGTCAAGCGGCCCTTGGCATGCTGGGCGTCGCTGCGGCGTTGCCCGCCTCCCGCCCGGGCTGCTGCCCGCTTCAGATCGAGTTGTCGGAGAATTTCACGCATGTCCGCCCCAAGTCGTTCGATTCACTTAACGCTTCGGCAGGAAGCGCGCCGATCAGACCACTTCCGCGCCTTGCCAATAGCAAAAACGGCGAGCGGGCGCCAGCAGCGCCCTAACTTGCCGAGAGCGTCAAGAATCGGTGGAGGTCGAGGATATCCTGTCGGATCGTCCGACGATGCGCCGCCGCCTCGGCATCCTCGCCCCAGCGCTCGATCTGGAAGGTTTCGTCGAGCTGGGCCAGCTCGAATGCCTCTTCCGGCGAAACCCGGCCTTCGGCGAGCGCCAAGGCGATCACCAGAGAGCCGCAGACCTGGGTCGCCGCCATGAGCCCGGCCAGGCCAAGGGGCGACAATCGGGTCAGATGCCGGCGCAAGGCCGCCAGGGCCGCGGCGGGCTGGGGCCTCGGCATGATGCCCGAATGGACCGCCAGCAACGCATCGTGGCGTTGGGCCATCCAGTCGAGAAGCGGCTGCCAGAGATCCTGCTGGCGCTGCACCAGGCTAAGGGGCGTTTCGGCGCGATAGCAGACCAGGTCGCTGCCGGCATAGGCCAAGAGTTCGTCGATTGCCGCCGCCGGATCGGGCGCGATCCGGTCGATGGCCGTATTGGCGAGCTGGGTCAGCGGCATGCTGCCGGGCTTTATGGTTTCGCCCTGGGCCCGCCACTCTTCGGCCAGCGCTTCCGCCAGCCCCATGCTTGACAGGCGAAGAGCGGCCTTCGCGGGCGTGCGCAGCGGGCGCGCATCGAGGAGAACGAGAAAGCTGCCGTCCTCCGGGCGGACGGCGGCCTCCTTATAGAAACGGCGCAGCGATCCCCTCAGGGCAGTAAACCCTTCAGTGCCCCGCCGACGTCGGGTAGCACCCCGCCACCGTTTGTGGTTGAGCCGCCGGATGTGCCGGTGGCGCCCGAGGCAGGCTTGGTCGTGTTTTGCTTGGCCGCCGCGGCGGCAGAGGAACCGCAACCAGACGTCGTATCGGTCGAGCCGGCGGTGGTCGTGCCGCCACTGATACCGACCGCGCTGCCCAGGCTACCCAAGGCACCAAGAGCCGTCGCCGGCGCGCCGATTACCGTGTTCAATGTTCCCGTGGCCATGGCGGCAGCGTCCGGCACGACATTGGGATTGGCCATCGTCCCGCCGACGATCATGGGGATTGCCAGATTCGTCAGGTTGGCCCCGCTCGCATAGGGCACGAGATGAAGGTTGAGGCCCTCGGTTGCCAGATTGATCGTGCCCTTGCCGACGATCGTGGCCCCGCTGGTTTCCGTTACCAGCTGGCGTGTATTCGCCAAGCCATGGGAGATGTCGTAGCGCACGACGACGCATTTCAGATTCGAGCTGTCGCCGCCGCCGCCGAAGGAAATCAACTTGAACAAGTCAGCCAGCATGAGCTTGGCGAACCCGTTGTTGATGTTGCCCTGCCCCATCGTGGCATCGAGTTTGCCGCTCAGACCCGCCATGATCGCCCGCACCGAATTGCCGGCGCCGCTGACCGACATCTTCATATTTACCCGGCCACCGGAAAGTACGCTGCTGCCGGCGAGAACCTGGAGCAAGCTGCCAGCCTCCACCTGGTTGGACGTCACGTCGACCGCGATCGGCGCGGGATTCTTGGCCCCATCGACGACGAGCACCAGTGTCAACGTGCCGCCGGCGACCCCAGCGGTGAAGGGCTTCACCTGCAACTTTCCGGCCGCCAAATTCATGACCAACTTGACGTTGTCCATCGTCACCGGGGCCTTGATCATCTGCTGGGCGGTGAAGTTGATATCGGCATCGACGAGGTTGAGTCCCGCAAACGGCAGTGGATCGGCCGGGAAAACGCGGCCGTCGCTGCTGCCGCCCCCACCGCCGCTGCCAGCCGCGGGCGACGGCTTGACGCCGAAATCCATGAGATCGACCTTGGTCGCCGCCATATTGCCCGAGATCTTCGGCCGCTTTCCGTTGAGGGCGAGCGAAACGTCACCGGTCATGCTGCTGCCGCCCATGGTAAGCTGCAGCGCGTTGATCTTGTAACCGCCTTCGATGTTAACGAACTTGCCCGCGAAGCCGTAGGGCCCCAGCTGCGGCAACGGCGACCCGGTCAGGCCGTTCAGATCGGACAGCGATTTGCCCTTGGCCGTGACGTCGACGGCGATGCCCTGCATCTTGGTGATGTCGCCGATCGCGCCCTTCACGGTCGCGGAAGTGTCGCCGCTGGAAAGCGCCAGATCGAGGGGATAAGGGGCGCCACCCGTCAGCAGCTCCGGCGCGCCGATGTTGCCCTTCACGTTGAGCGGCGCCTGACCGATGAGGGCCGCGAGGTCGAGGGAAATTCGACCGCCGCTGGTTTCAGCATCCAGCTTGTCGACCTTGAAGCTTCGCGTCACGCCTGTCAGGCCGTTGCGGTAGGTCACTATCGAATTGCGGATCTGCACCTTGTCGACCTGGGGCAGACTCATCCCGCCGCCGCTTTCGGTGGGCACGGTCGTCGTTGTCGTCGGAGTGGTCGTGGTAGCGGTTGTTGCCGCCGGGCCGCCCGTATCGAAGACCCAATTGCCTTTTCCCTTGGCATCCGTCTCGAGCAGGATGTTGGCGCCATCGAGGATGATCTCATCGACCTTGATCTTGCGCGAGAGCAGCGGAATCAGCTCCATTTGAACCGCCAGCCGCTTCATGCTGACCATGGTGGCGCTCGAACCGCCCGGCGCATTGGACAGGCTGACATTGTCGACGGCGACGGTGGGGGACAATGAAATGGCGAGCTTGAAATCGCCCCCGATGACCAGGTCGCGGCCGGTCGCGGCCTTCACCTGGGCTGCGATCTGACCCTTGTATTGGTTGATGTCGAAGGACATCAAAATGCCGACGGCCGTCGCCACGAGGGCGACCAGCACTACAACGACGACAATCACAATTGTCCGCAGCCGCATGGTCATTCTCCCATCGAACGCAACGCCGCCGGCAGTTCGGCCGGATTGGCGATG
>JBGPNG010000325.1:0-3502 GCA_041487395.1 Dongiaceae bacterium | reverse complement strand
GATCGCGATGCTCGGCGTGACGCGGATCATGGCGACGAGACTAACTCTGCGCCGGCCGCAAGTCCGTCAAAAAGGCGAGGCCCAGCCCGGCGGCCAGGCGCCGCCTATGGGCAATCGGGGCCGATAAATCGCGCCCTCGTGCTGGCGGACGGCGGTGGAGCATATGCGCGCGCCGTGCTAGATCAGGCGGACGTCGGGCAACGAATGCGAGGGATATCATGTCGGGCGTTTGGGCCGCGAGCTTGGATCAGGTCGATCCCAAGGACATCTGGCGCAAGGACCACGATCACTTCCTCCACCCCTGGACCCATTTCGATTCCTTCAAGAAGGACGGGTCGCTGGTCATGGGGCGCGGCGAAGGCGCCTATGTTTTTGACATTTCGGGCAAGCGCTATCTGGACGGGATCGGCGGGCTGTGGTGCGTCAATATGGGCTATGGGCGCGAGGAGATCATCCAGGCGATGGTCGATCAGGCGCGCCGCCTTGCTTATTTCAGCCCTTTCGTCGACACCACCAATGTGCCGGCGGCGGAACTTGCAGCGAAGCTGGCGGCCCTGGCGCCCGGTGCCCTCAATCACGTCTTCTTCACCTGCGGGGGGTCGACCGCCAACGATACGGCGGTGCGACTGATCCAGTATTACCAGAGCCGGCGCGGCAAGAAGGAAAAGCGCCACATCGTCGCGCGCCTTGGCGGCTATCACGGCAGTACCTTCCTGACCGGTGCGATTTCCGGCAAGCCGGGCGACCGTAGCCCGCATTTGGATTTCATCACCGATTGGGTCCACCATGTCTCCGCGCCGAACGTTTATCGCCGACCCAAGGGCATGAGCGAGGCGGCGTTCTGCGATCACCTGGTGAAGGAACTCGAGGACAAGATTCTCGAGATCGGCCCCGAGCGGGTCGCCTGTTTCTTTGCCGAGCCGGTGCCGGGTGCCGGCGGAGTGATGGTGCCGCCCAAGGGCTATCATCAGAAGACGCGCGAGACCTGCCGGCGCCATGACGTGCTCTATCTTTCCGATGAGGTCGTGACGGGTTTCGGGCGGCTCGGCCATATGTTCGCCTCTCAGGATGTCTTCGGCATCGAGCCGGATATCCTGGTCTGTGCCAAAGGTCTCACCTCCGGCTATCAGCCGCTGGGCGCCTGCATATACTCCGATGCAATCCATGACGTGATCAGCGCGCCGGATGCGGCCGGCTGGTTCACCAACGGCTATACCTATTCCGGCCACCCCATCGCCTGTGCGGCGGCGCTGGCCAATATCGCCTTGATGGAACGCGAGGACATCTGCGGGCATGTGCGGAAGGTCGGGCCGTATCTGGAGAGACGGCTCAACGAGCTTCGCGATTTGCCCATCGTCGGCGATGTGCGGGGCTGCCTATTCATGATGTGCGTGGAAAATGTTGCCGATCCATCGACGGGCGAACTGTTCCCCGATGAGGTCAATATCGGCAAGCGGATATCCAATCATTGCGAGCGGCTGGGGCTGATCGTGCGCCCCATCGGCCCGCTGAACGTGATCTCGCCGCCCCTTATTCTGAACGAGGCGCAGGTCGACGAGCTCGTGAGCCTGCTGCGCCGCGGCATCGAAGCCGCGGTGAGCGACCTGCGCAATGAAGGCTTGCTGCGGGGCTAAGCCGGCTGCGCGGTTGAGGCTGGAAATTCCGCGGGTGCAGCCCAACCTCTAAGGAAGTGCCGCCGGAGCATTGTCGAGAGGAGACGGGTCATGGCAGACAAGAAGGTCCTGAACAGAATCGACGAACTCGCCCGCGAGGAGCATGAGCTGTTCGAGAAGGAATCCCACGGCAAGGCAAGCGATGCCGATCGAGAGCGGCTGAAGCGGCTGCAAGTCACCCTGGACCAATGCTGGGACCTGCTGCGCCAGCGCCGCGCCCGGCGCGCGGCGGGACAGGACCCCGACGAAGCGCAGGTCCGCGACGAGAAGACCGTCGAGGGCTATACCGGCTGACATTGCGCACTGGGCTCAAGGCCGCTCGCGCAAAGCCTGCGCCCGACCGACCTCCTATATCTGCTTCGCCCGCTTGGGTTGAGTTCGCTTGCTCTCGGCCGAAGCTCGGGCCGACAATTTGGCGTTCTGCTGAAAACGTCGCTCCATATATTGGATGAGCCAGCAGGCGGCGCGGACCGGGACATGGCCGCGCGGAAACATCAGATGAAGCTGGGCGGCATAATCAGGCTTGTCCCAGCCACCATGGGCGGCGGGATGCTCTGGCGGGCCGCTATCAGGCCGCCCGCGGCGGCCGGGCGAAAGCCGTTGACGCCTTCCCGGGCGCAATGGCACCGTTGCGCCCGACCGATAGCAGACTCTGAAGGGGAGCCTTTCCATGGCCAACTGGCGCGGCGTTTTTCCGGCGGTGACGACCCAATTCAAGAAAGACCAATCGCTCGATATTCCGGCTACGATCAAGCAGGTGGAGCGCATGCTGCGCGCCGGCTGCCACGGCATCATCATGCTGGGCTCGCTGGGCGAGAATGCGACGCTGGAGCCGGATGAGAAGCGCGCGCTGGTCAAGGCCGCCATCGCCGCGGTGAAGGGGAAGGTCCCGGTGCTGTCCGGCGTGGCCGAGAGTTCCACCGCGCTTGCCTGCCGCTGTGCCGCCGATATGGAGAAGCTGGGCGTGACGGGCCAAATGGTGCTGCCCGCCATGGTCTACAAATCCGATGCGCGCGAGACGCTGGCCCATTTCCGCACCGTGGCCAAGGCGACCAAATTGCCGATCATGGTCTACAACAACCCGATCGCCTATGGCGTCGACGTCACGCCGGACATGTTCGGCGACCTCATGGACGTGAAGAACATCGTCGCCATCAAGGAATCCTCGGACAATGTTCGGCGCATCAGCGACATCATCAACCGCTGCGGCGACCGCTTCATCCTATTCTGCGGCGTCGACGATCTGATCCTGGAGAGCCTGATGCTGGGCGCCGTGGGCTGGGTGGCCGGCCTGGTCAACGCCTTCCCCGACGAGACGATCCGGATCTACGACTTGGCCAAGGCCGGCAGATTCACCGAAGCCCTGCCGCTCTACCGCTGGTTCATGCCGGTGTTGCATCTCGATGTGTCGGTCAAACTGGTGCAATACATCAAGCTCGCCCAGTCGATGGTCGGGGCCGGCAGCGAGACCATGCGCGCACCGCGCCTGCCCTTGGAAGGGGCGGAGCGCGCCCATGTCATGGCAGTCATCCGCACGGCCCTCGCCAAGCGGCCGAAGCTGGCGGCTTAAGAACGCTCTATTCAGAGGCGCAAGGGCGGCTTGCGCGAGGCAGCCACCCTTTCGGTTGATCGCCGACAGCGACAAATCAAATCGGCCCTCATCGCCGCAATGAGGGAGGGACCATTCAAAAGAATTTCCTCTCCCCCCTGCTTCATGGGGGAGAGGTAAGGTGAGGGGGCAGTCGGTGAGTGATACACGCCGCTAAATTTGCCGAGGCATGAGGCAACCCACCCTCACCCCGACCCTCTCGCCCGGGCGGGAGAGGGAG
>JBGPNG010000324.1:0-3502 GCA_041487395.1 Dongiaceae bacterium | reverse complement strand
GCCTCGATGACGATCAATTGGTCGCAGCCGATGCCGGTGCGCCGGTCGGCAATGCGCCGGGTGCGCCGATCGTCGAACTCGAAGGCGTGCCGGCGCGCGTCGACGACCACGAAATCATTGCCCAGGCCGTGCATCTTGAAAAAAGGCGTTGAGGTCATCACGGGCGGTATATCGCGCGTCGCCCTAGCCAGAGTCCATGGGATTTTTCGCGAGAATTCTTGCGCGATATCGGCGCATTTCGGGCTAACGTCGGCCCGCCCATGACAGTCTCCGCCCTCGGCGCCACCGTGCCGGTCCGCCTTTCGCTGTTCTATGGCGCCCTCTTCCTCGTCATCGGCGTCAATCTGCCCTTCGCGCCGAGCTATCTTGCCACCAAGGGCCTGGGTGCGGCGGAGATCGGCGTGCTGCTCGCCGCCATCCAGATTTCGCGCCTCGTCGGCAATCCGCTGATCGCGCGCGCGGCCGATGCCTGGGGCGAAACCCGCCTGCCGCTCATCCTGTTGTGTTTCTTCAGTCTCGGCGGATTCGCGCTCTTCCTCGTCGTCGATGGCTTCATCGGTCTCCTGATGTTGAGCCTGGCCCTCGGCCTCATCTTCACCGCCGTGGTGCCGCTGACCGACAGCCTGACGTTGCGCGCCGCGGCACTCGGCGGCTTCGACTATGGCCGCGTGAGGCTTTGGGGCTCGCTGGGTTTCATCGTTGCCTCCACCGGTGCTGGCTGGTTGATCGCCCGCCAGGGTGCCGGCCTCGTCATCTGGCTCATCCTTGGCGCCTGGATGCTGACGCTCGCGGTCGCCTTCGCGCTACCGAAAACGCCGCGCCGTCGCAGCACCGGGGGCGGCATGCTGACCCTGTTGAGCGATCGCCGCTTCGTCTTGATGCTGGCGACATCCGGCAGCATCCAGGCGTCCCACAGCCTGCTCTATGCTTTCGGCACCATCCATTGGACGGCCGCCGGCCACAGTACGGCGACGGTCGGATGGCTGTGGGCCGAATCGGTGGTGGCGGAAATTCTCCTGTTCGCCGCCGCCAAGCGGCTGCTCCTGCGTATTTCCGGGCCATGGCTCTTCGCGATCGGCGGGTGGGGCGCGATGCTGCGCTGGCTGCTCGCCGGGCTTGGCACGGGTTTGCCGCTGTTGATCGCGGTCCAGCTTCTGCATGGGCTCAGTTTTGCCGCAACTCACCTGGCGGCCATGACCTTTCTTGCCCGGCGCAGCCCGCCCGGTCTGGCGGCGAGCGCCCAGGTACTGCATGCCATCGTCATCGGCTCGGCCGTCGGACTGGTCACCATCGGGTCCGGCGGTCTATACGAGGCGATGGGCGGCGGGGGTTTCTTTGTGATGGCGGCCATCGCCGCCCCGGGCGCGCTGCTGGCCATCCTGGCGGCAAGAAGGAGCGAAGCATGAGGACTCCGCGGCGGGAATTTCCCAATTTCCATGTGCTCGATCATCCGCTGATCCAGCACAAGCTGTCGCTGATGCGCGACAAGGCGACGCCGACCATTCTGTTCCGCCAGTTGCTGAAGGAAATAGCACTGCTCATGGGCTATGAGGTGACGCGCGATCTGCCCATGACCCGGCAGCATATCGAGACGCCTGTGGCGCCCATGGATGCGCCCACGATCGCCGGCAAGAAGGTCGCCGTCGTCGCAATTCTGCGCGCCGGGCTCGGCATGGCGGAAGCGATGATCGAACTGATCCCGGCCGCGCGAGTGGGCCACATCGGGCTCTATCGCGATCCCGCGACGAAACGCCCGGTGCGGTATTTCGTCAAGCTGCCGGAAGCCGAAGGCCGCATCTTCATCCTGTGCGATCCCATGCTGGCGACCGGCCACTCGGCGGCGGCGGCCGTCGACGTGCTGAACAAGGCGGGCGTGGCCGATCGCGACATCCGCCTGCTGGCCCTCGTCGCCGCCCCCGAAGGGGTGGAGGTCTTGATGAAAGCCCATCCCGAGGTGAAGGCCTATGCCGCGGCCCTCGACGATCGCCTCAACGACCACGCCTATATCGTCCCCGGCCTTGGCGATGCGGGCGACCGGTTGTTCGGCACGAAATGAGGTTGCCCGCGGCCGGATATCGTTCCATGCCGTGGAAAAACGGCCAGGGCATTACCCATGAGATCGCCCGGGAACCGGCCCTGGGGGATGCTTTTCTCTGGCGCCTCAGCATCGCCGAGGTCGCCGCCGACGGCGACTTCTCGCTCTTTGCCGGCTATGACCGGACAATCACCCTGATCCAGGGTGCGGGCATGGAGCTGGCGTTCGCGGAAGCGCCGGCCAAGCGCATCGACCGGCCTTTCGCGCCGTTCGATTTTTCCGGCGATTGGCATTGCCGCTGCCGATTGATCGATGGCCCGATCCGCGATTTCAATCTGATGGTCGACTGCCGCCGCGCGCGGGCCGAAACCGAGGTTTTCCGCCTGGCGGGCTCCCCCATCGAGTGCCACGTCGCCGACGGCAGGATTCTGATCTATTGCGGCGAAGGCCGGTTGACCGCCGGCGGTTTCAGCGCCGAGGCGGGCGACACGCTAATTCTCGGCCCCGGCGGACACACAATCGCCGGCGAAGGGGCGCTCGCCCTCGTCATGCGCCTTCACATGCGCCGCGGCAGGTAACGGGCGACCCAGGCGCTGACCAGCATCCACGCCCCGCAAGCGAAGAACACGGCGCGAATGTCGAAGAAGCTCAACAGCACCGAATAGAGTGCGGCCGGCAGCAGGTCGGATAGATCGATATAGGTTCGGAAGACGGTGGCCATCTGCGGCCGTTCCAACGGCCGTACCGCGCGCAGGAAGGGAATGTTGCCGAGCCCGTCCAGGACCATGGCGTTGAGCGCCCCGGCCAGCAGCAGGCCCGCGACCACCCAGGGCCAGTCATAGGCGATGCCCGCTGAAATGGTCAGGCAGCCCCCGCCGATGAAGGCGACGCCGAACAGCACTGCATTGCCGGCCGACAGAACGATTGCCGCGGCCAACTCCCCCTTGCCGCTCTGCACCATATAGATCTGGGGATAGACGAAGAACATCGACCACCAGCAGGATCGGCTGAAGGGAATGAACCAGCCGAGCCGGAGGCGCGGCTGCGCGATAAACCGCCCGATGCTCTTGAAGGGGTTGGGCGCGGGTTTCGTTGCCGCGGCGACCGCCGGATTCTCGTTTATCCGCAGATACCAGAAATAGATCAGGAGCGCCACCGAGGCGGCCATGCTCAGCATCTCGGCGCTGCCATGGCCGATCTCGCGATAGAGATAGACGCCGAGCGAAGGGCCCAGCGTCCAGGACAGCGCGCTCGCCAAAAGCTTCAGCGGTTCGGAGCGCACGAGATCGCGCTTGCGGATGTAGTCGAGCACGTAGAGGCTCAAGGCGATGTTCAGGCTGGCGGCCGCCAGCGCGCGCAACAGCATGGCCGCGATCTGGCCCGTCAGCGTGAAGGTCGTGAGACAAGCGGCGGACGCCATCATCATGACGACGCCGGCGGTATAGACCCAGCGCCGGCGAAAGCGGC
>JBGPNG010000323.1:0-3504 GCA_041487395.1 Dongiaceae bacterium | reverse complement strand
GTTGGAGGGCATCCATCTGCGCCTTCAGCGTGTCCAGATGTTCGGGATCGGCCGTCGCCGGCCGGGTGCCTGCCATACCTGCCGGACGATCGCCCGTCTCGCGCGCCACGTCCCTGTCGGCCGTCGCCTTGTCGGCTGCGGCCTTGAACGGGTTCCACATGCGCATCGCCTGTTCGAGGAAGGCCATGTTCTGCTTGCCCAGCTCCTCGAAGCGGCTGAAGGGAAACATGCCCCCGAAACTCTCCTGCAGATATTTGCGCATCTGCTCCTGATTGAGGGCGAAGGAATCCATGCTCTGTTCGAGATAGCGGGGCAGCAGGAATTGCAGATTGTCACCATAGAAGCTGATGAGCTGGCGCAGGAAGTTGATGGGCAGCAGGTTCTGCCCGCCCTTGCCTTCCTCCTCGACGATGATCTGAGTCAGCACCGATCGCGTGATGTCCTCGCCGGTCTTGGCATCGAAAACGACGAAATCGATGCCGTCCTTCACCATCTGGCAGAGATGGTCGAGGGTGACATAGCTGCTGGTCGCCGTGTTGTAGAGCCGGCGATTGGCATATTTCTTGATGGTGATCGGCGCTTTGTCGGCGGTCGCGGCGGGTTCGGCCATGACGGCATCCCTGGTCGTCTGGTCGACCTAACGCTTTCCACCGAAGCGTTAAGCGGTTCAGACCACCGGATCAAATGATTAGTGGGTCGATTCAGCCGACGGATGGGTGTCATCCATCGGCATCGAGCCACTTGCTTATGCACTGCAGCATAACAGGAGTCAGGGCCGGGGTGGCAAGGGGCCAGCGATGCTTGCTGCGGCGCAAATATTGCGCTGCCCAGTCATGGCAATAGGGCGGTCCTTTGGCTATAGTGGAGCCATGTCTCAGCCGCCTGACCTGGAGGCGCTCGCTCGCCGCTACCTTGACCTGTGGCAGGATCAGGCGAGCGCCTTGGCTGGCGACGCCGAGTTGACGCAGCAGGTCGGTCGCTGGCTTTCCATGATGCAGGCGGGAATGGCCCATGCCCTTCAATCCTTCAGCGCCCCGAACGGTCCCGCGCCAGGGACCGCGTCCGCTGCCCCTGCACCTGGCGGCGGCGGCGCTGGCCTGGACAAGCTCGCTCGCCGTCTTGCCGCTGTTGAGAAGCGGCTCGATCGCCTGGAGGGCGGAGCTAAGGCCGGTCGCCCAAAACCTCGCCGCCGAACTCGCTCAAACAAAGCCTGAGGAATTCGCCGTCGCGGTCGCGGTCGAGGCGGAGCGCCGCCTGACCACCTTTCTCGATGCACTTGTGCGCTACCGGCGCCATGCCTACAGGCGCGCGTTGCCTGCCGCACCGATCGCCTGGCAGGAAGGTACGACGCGCCTGCTCGACTATTCCTCCGGTGGCGATGGGCCGGGGGTGCTGGTCGTGCCCTCGCTCATCAACCGCGCCTATATCCTGGATCTCGTCGAGCAGCGCAGCTTCATGCGTTTTCTTGGGCAAGCGGGCTTCCGGCCCTATCTCGTCGATTGGGATGCCCCCGGCGAGGCGGAGCGCGCGTTTTCTCTCGACGATTACATCGCCGGACGGTTGTCGAGGGCGCTGGATGCGGTCGTCGATGCCACGGGCGCCGATGCCACGGGCGGCAAGCCGATTGCCGTCGGCTATTGCATGGGCGGTCTGCTGGCCTTGGGACTTGCCCAAAAGCGCCAGCGCGACCTCGCTGGGCTCGCCCTTCTTGCGACACCCTGGGATTTCCACGCCGAGCGGCCGGAGCAGGCCAAACTCATCGGTGCTTGCGCATCGCAGTTCGAACCTTTGCTGCAAACCCTTGGCGAACTTCCCGTCGATATCATCCAGGCGCTTTTCGCCGCCCTCGACCCGAGTTTGGTCCTGCGGAAATTTCTGGGCTTTGCCGCGCTCGATCCGCAATCGGAGCGGGCGAAGCAATTCGTGGCCTTGGAGGATTGGTTGAACGATGGCGTGCCGCTCTCCGCACCTGTTGCCCGGGAATGTCTCGCCCGATGGTACGGCGAGAACGCAACCGCGCGCGGCCATTGGCGTCTCGGCGGCCGCGCGGTCGTGCCGCAGGCCATCGATCTGCCATGCATCGCCGTCATTCCGGATCGGGATCGCATCGTGCCCCCGGCCTCGGCGCTGGCACTCGCCAACGCCCTGCCGAACTGCGAGATCCTGCGACCCGCCACTGGCCATATCGGCATGATGGCGGGCGGCAAAGCGGTCAGGGAAGTGTGGCAACCTTTGGCCGCATGGCTGCACCGCAGGGGCGTTTCTTGCACCGCAGCAAAGCGGCCGGTATTGTCGCAAAAGCCATTATCGGGCAGAAGAGCCAACAGGAGAAAATCATGACCGATGTCGTCATCGTCGGCGCCGCACGCACCCCCATCGGTGCGTTCAACGGGGCGCTTGCCAGCCTGCCCGCCCATCTTCTCGGCAAGACGGCGATCACCGCGGCCCTCGGCCGAGCCAAGGTGGCGCCCGCCGAAGTCGATGAGGTCGTGCTGGGCCAGATCCTGACGGCAGGGGCCGGACAGAACCCTGGGCGCCAGGCGGCGATCGCCGCCGGCATTCCAGTGGAAAAGACTGCCTATGTGCTGAACCAGCTTTGCGGTTCGGGCCTGCGTGCCGTTGCCCTTGCCTATCAGGCCATCCGCAGCGGCGACAGCGCCATCGTGGTTGCCGGCGGCCAGGAAAGCATGAGCCAGGCGCCCCACTGCGCCCACCTGCGCAACGGCGTGAAGATGGGCAATGCCGAAATGGTCGACACCATGATCAAGGATGGGCTGTGGGATGCCTTCAACGGCTATCACATGGGCAACACCGCCGAGAACGTGGCCCAGAAATGGCAGATCACCCGGCCGGAGCAGGACGCTTTCGCCGCCGGCTCGCAGCAGAAGGCCGAAGCCGCCCAGAAGGCCGGGCGTTTCAAGGACGAGATCGTGCCGGTCACCATCAGCGGACGCAAAGGCGATGTGATCGTAGACAGCGACGAATATCCCAAGGCCGGCACCACGGCCGAGCAATTGGCCAAGCTGCGCCCCGCATTCCTGCGCGAAGGCGGCACGGTGACGGCGGGCAATGCTTCCGGCATCAACGACGGGGCCGCGGCACTCGTCCTGATGTCGGCCAAGCAGGCGGCGTCACGCAACCTGACGCCGCTCGCGCGCATCGTCTCCTGGGCCACAGCCGGCGTCGACCCGGCCATCATGGGCTCCGGCCCCATTCCCGCCAGCCACGCCGCTCTCGCCAAGGCCGGCTGGAAGAAGGAAGACCTGGATCTGATCGAGGCCAACGAGGCGTTCGCCGCGCAGGCGCTGGCCGTGAACAAAGACCTCGGCTTCGACACGGGCAAGGTCAATGTCAATGGCGGCGCCATCGCCATCGGCCACCCGATCGGCGCCTCGGGAGCGCGCGTGCTGATCACGCTTCTCTACGAGATGCAGAAGCGCAATGCGAAGAAGGGCCTTGCCACGCTCTGCATCGGCGGCGGCATGGGCATCGCGATGTGCGTGG
>JBGPNG010000322.1:0-3538 GCA_041487395.1 Dongiaceae bacterium | reverse complement strand
GTGTCGGCGACGATGGTCGACAGCTGCTTGCCGCCGAGGATGCCGCCCTGGGCATTGACCTGATCGACGACCAGCTTCGCCGCATCCAGCATCGGCGGCACGAAATTCGCCACCGGGCCGGTCACATCGAACAGCAGGCCGATCTTGACGTCGTCATCCGCGCTTGCCACAGGCACGGCGAACGCCGCGGCCGCAACGACGGCGATAAAGAATTTTCCCAAATATTTGCGCAAGTTAGTGTCCTCCCTGTTTACGATATAAAGAATAAAGTCCGATTCATTCTACAGACTTTCAGACCGGTTTCGACGGCGAATCGCCGGAGCGTAGCGCCGTCCCCGGGTTCAACTTGGATCGGTGTGCGGCGGGCGCGGTGGCCGTTCCGGCAGCAGGCCGCGGGAAAAGCGCTGGAGCACGATCTGCAGCAGCAGGCCGATCAGGAAGACGCGGATATAGGAGGAGCGCGTCTGCCAATCGGGCGGCAGGCGCTGAGTCAATAGCTCCGTCGCCGACCAGATGACCCAGATGACGCCCGCACCCAGCACGGCGCCGCGATTGTTGCCGCTGCCGCCGGCGATCAGCATGACCCAGGCGAGGAAGGTGGTGAGAATGGGCTCGGTCGCGTCGGGGCCGATGAATTTGAGGTAGTGGGCCATGAGCCCGCCGGCGAGGCCCATCACCGCCGCACCCAGGGTGAACACATGGGCGCGGAACGCGACTACGTCCTTGCCGGCAGCCTCCGCCGCCTCCTCGTTCTCGCGGATGGCCCGCATCACGCGGCCCCAGGGCGAGCGCCAGGCGCGCTCGATGGCGACATAGAGCACCACGACGATGGCCGCGACCAGCAAGAGGAAACACAGCTCGCCCCAGGGCTGATCGAAATCCTCGAAGGGGCGGGGAATGCCGGCGATGCCGCGGTTGCCGCCCGTCATCCAGGATTCGTTGCGCAGGATCAGACGCAGGATTTCGGCAATCCCGATGGTAGCGATGGCGAGATAATCGCTCTTGAGGCGCAGGCAGATCCTGGCGACCGCATATCCCAGCACCGCCGAAAGCAACACGCCGCCGGCGAGCCCGATGGGGATCGGCAAATCGAAACCGCCGAGATGATCGTCGGATACGGGCGTGGTCAGGATCGAGGTCGCATAGGCGCCGATGGCGAAAAAGCCGGCGATGCCCGCGTTGAACAATCCCGCGAAGCCCCATTGCAGATTGAGGCCGAGCGTGAGGACGGCATAGAGCCCGCCCATGGTGGCAAGCGAGATCAGGTAGAGGATGGTGCCGGTGTCCATCAAAAGGTGTCCATCAGAATTGCCGGCCGCGCAGCAGGCCGGTCGGCCGCCAGATCTGCAGCGCCTCCATGATGGCGAAGGCGAGCCCGGTCTTGTAGTCGGGGGAGATCAGCGGGTTCTCGCCGATCCAGGGATATGTGGAGAGCTCCTCAACCAACCCCAGGACGAGGCCGCCCGCGGCCGCACCCATGGGCTTGCCGATGCCCCCCAGGATCGCCGCGGCAAAGATCGGCAGAAGCTGATTCCAGCCCATGTAGGAATCGATCTTGCTGTCGATGCCCATGAAGACACCGGCCGTGGCGGCCAGCGCCCCGCCGATGAGCCAGGTCACCAGGATGACGCGCTCCGTCGAGATGCCCGTGACCCGGGCCAGATCCGGCTCGTCGCTGACCGCGCGCATGGCCCGGCCGATGCGGCTGTGCCGCAGCATGAGATGGAGTACCAGGACGAGGGCAGCCGTCACGCCCACCATCCAGATATGGCGGGCCTGGATGCGCAGTTCGTCGAAGAAGATGAGGGGCGTATCGATGCCGGATTTGTATTGCAGAGGCTCCACCCCCCAGATGAGCTGCACGGCGGAGCGGATCATCAGCATCACGCCGAAGGAGGCGATGACGCTGATGATGGTCGGGCGCTGGCGGAAGGGGCGATAGAAGGCGCGGTCGAGGCCGACGGCGACGATCGCCGTGCCGGCCGCGGCGAACGGGATCGCGGCCAGCGCCGGCCAACCGAGAGCGGTCACGACGCTCAGCGCCAGATAGGCCCCCAGGGTCATCAGGTCGCCATGGGCAAAATGGGCGAAGCGCAGAATGCCGAACAGCAGCGAAACCCCGATCGCCCCCAGCGCATAGATGCAGCCCGTGACCAGGCCCGGAACGAGATAGAGCCCGACGAAATCGTAGATGGTGCTCCAGTCAGGCATGGGCGCAGCCGATTGGGTCGCCCGCCTCACCCCAAGTATCCCCTACCGCTTGCGGGAGAGGCAGGGGCCCAAGGCGAAGCCTTGGGAGGGTGAGGGCAGTGTGCAAGTTTCGCGCCATGGGCCCTACCCCGCGCCGCCGAGGAAGGCGTCGGCCACATCACGATTGGCCAGCAGGGCCGCGGCAGCGTCGGTGAAGCGGTTGCGTCCCGTGGCCAGCACATAGCCGCGGTGCGCGATGGCAAGGGCCGCGCGCGCACTCTGCTCGACCATCAATATGCCGACGCCGGCGCGGTTGATCGCCTGGATGCGCTCGAAAATCTCCTCGATCACTTTCGGCGAAAGCCCGACCGTCGGTTCGTCGAGTAGAAGCAGCCGGGGCTCGATCATCAAGGCCCGCGCGATTGCGACCATCTGGCGCTGACCGCCCGAAAGTTCGCCAGCGCAACGCCGGCGCTTGTCCTTCAACGTGGGAAACAATTCATACATGCGAGCCAGCACCGGCTGGATATCGTCGCGGCGCAGATAGGCCCCCATGGCGAGATTTTCCTCGACGGTCAGGCTCCGAAAGACATTGCGCTCCTGCGGCACGTAGGCGATGCCGCGGCCTGCGAGAATTTCCGGTGCCGTGCCGGTGATGTCGTCGCCGGCAAAAATCACCCGGCCGGATTTGAGCGGCAGCAGGCCCACGATCGCCTTCATGGCGGTGGATTTGCCGGCGCCGTTCGGTCCGACGACGACCACAATCTCGCCGGCATCCACGGCGATATCGACGCCGTTCAGGATATCCATCCCGCCATAGCCGCCGACAAGGCCGGTCGCTTCAAGCAGGCGGGGCGCCTCGAGCAAGCGGGCTGCGTTTGTCGCGGTCATGGCCGGCTCCGTCCACCGAGATAGGCTTCCACCACCGCGGCATTGGCCCGGATCTCCGCCATGCTGCCCTGGGCCAGGACCCGGCCCTCGGCCATGACCACGACCGGATCGCAAAGCCGGGCGATCAGGTCCATGTCATGCTCGATGATGCAGAAGGTATAGCCCTGCTCGCGGTTCAGTTGTTCGATGTAGCCGGCAAGCCCGGCCAGCAGGCTGCGGTTGACGCCGGCGCCGATCTCGTCCAGCAGCACCACCTTGGCATCGGTCATCATCGCCCGGCCGAGTTCGAGAAGCTTCTTCTGCCCGCCGGAAAGATTGCCGGCGAGCTCGAAGCGCAGATCGGAGAGCCTGAGCCGTTTCAGGACATCCTCGGCGCGCCGGCGCACGGCGCGCTCCTCATTGGCGACATGGCCGGGCCGGAACCAGGCGGTCAGCAGGCTTTCGCCGCTCTGGCCCG
>JBGPNG010000321.1:0-3546 GCA_041487395.1 Dongiaceae bacterium | reverse complement strand
TTGTTCTGGTTGGAGGAACCCCTTCGACCCTACGACTTCTCCGGCTACGCAAAACTAACCGAGAGCACGACGACGCCTATTGCCGCCGGCGAACTCGCCTCGAGTTCGGTCGAACTCAGTCGTTTGGTCGAAGAGCGATGCGTCGATGTACTACAAGTCGATATCTCGCGGGTTGGTCTAACCCAAGCGATGAAGGTGGCGGCTTTTGCGGCCAGCCATGGTATTCCATGCGTCAACCATAGCTACAGCTACGGCATCAACCTCGCCGCTTCCCTCCATTTCATGGCGGCTATCGAGCGGACCTCTCTGTTCGAGTATCAAGCCACGGCGAACGAGATTCGTGAGGCGCTGATACCGAATGTTCCACGGCCTGTCGCAGGTATGCTCACGGTGCCCCAGGGCCCTGGCCTCGGCGTCGAGATCGACGAAGAAGCTTTGCTGCATTTTGCCGTCAGCGAGTGACAACAGCACCCTTGTGGTATCAGGGCGCGACCAGCCAGGGTTTTAGGGCTGCCTCGTCAACGACGATGCCCAAGCCCGGTGCGTCTCCCGGTGCCGCCATGCCGTTCTCGAACCGATAACCCGGCGCTTTGAGGATGCCCTCTCGCCAGGGCAAGGGATCTTGATCACATTCGAAATACTCGCCGTTGGGAAGCGCATAGAGAAGCTGGAGACATGCGGCTGAACTCACGGCCGTGCTGTAATTCTTGCTCGTGAAGGGTAAATGTTTGACCTGGGCGTAATGCGCTATTTTACGGGCCTCGGTAATGCCGCCGACTTGAACGATGTCGGGCTGCACCACCTGGATAGCGCCGGCATCGATCAGTCGCGCGAAGGCGTCGCGTCCGGTTTCCGTCTCGAATCCTGCAACCGCAATCCGGGTTCGGCGCGCGAGCTCGGCGCAGCCCGCCACATCTTCCGCCAGAACCGGCTCCTCGAACCAACGGATGTTGAGCGGCTCCAGCGCTTCCGCATAGCGCATCGCCACTCGCGGTGTCAGCGAGGTCGTGGCGTCCACCATGAGATTTCGGTCGCTGCCGATCGCCTCGCGGGCCGCGGCCACGCGCTTCAGGTCGTCGTCGATCGAGCAACGCATCGGCACGTCCTGGATCACGCCGTAGTGCACAGCCTGCCAAACGTTGCCGATCTTCATCTTGTAACCGCGAAAGCCGGCCGCGCGGGCTTTGGCTACATCGGCGGCGAAGGCATCGAGCCCGTAGTCGCGGCGGTAATAGCCGGCGGAAGCGTAAGCCGCGAGAGGCCGACCGAAACCGCCAAGAAGCCGCCAGAGCGGCTGACCTGCGCATTTGCCGAGAATGTCCCATAGAGCGATATCGACACCGGACAGCGCCGCCATCAGCAGTCCACGACGGCCGTGATAATAAGTTTCCTGGAATACTTTTTCCCAGAGATACTCCGGCCGACGGGGATCCTGGCCGATGACGATGGGAAGTATTTCGCGCTCGACCACGGCAGCCGTCACGGCATGGGGCCCGCCCCACATCGCCGACTCGCCCCAACCGAACACCGCAGGATCGTCGGTAAGGACCTTGACCAGCAGCGCCTCGCGCACCGTGTATTCGCCCCGCGCATAGATCAGCGCATAGGGCATTTCGTAGCGCAGGCAGAACGTCTGGATCGCAGTGATTTTCACGACATTCCTCTACTCATCGCTTTTGCGCAGGGAGAACGTCTGGGGTGTATATGATGGCATTAACACGCGAGCCAAGCTCCGTCGTTGTGTATCTCGATGACCGTGGGGACATGTCGATGCAGGGCCGCGCGGATCTCGCGCTTCAGACCCGCGACGCTTGCCGGCCGCGCCGTTCGGCATCCGAAAGAGCGCGCGAGTGCGAGAAAGTCGGGGTTTCGCGGGTTCACGCCGATAGGCGGAATGTTGCGTGCCGTCATGCGGTCGCGGATTTGTCCATAACCGTCGTTGTTCCACAGAAGCACGACGATCGGCAGGCCCCACTGCACCGCGGTTCCGAGCTCGGTCGCCGTAAACAGAAAGCCCCCGTCGCCCACGAGCGCAATGGCTGCGCGATCCGGCGCGGCCAGTTTTGCACCGATTGCCGCGGGCAGAGCGTAGCCAAGGGTCGAAAGGCCCACCGGATAGAAATAGCTGCGCGGACGCATACAGCGGAAGGCGACATTGGCCGTATAGGCGACCTGCGCCATGTCGGCCGTCACGAAAGCGTCATCGGGGATGGCACTACGCAAGGCTTCGAGAGCCTGCATATGCCGATGCTGCAGGTCCGACTTGGGCTTGCGCGCTTCGGCCCGGCAGGCGGTGGCCATCTCGTTCACGCCGCGGCGATCGCGAGCCCCGCCATGGGCGGGCAGGATGTCTATCAGCGCCGCGAGCGAGGTGGCCAGATCCGCTTGCAGAATGAGGTCGGCCGAGGGATGGGACCGCAAGGCGGCCGTATCTATGTCGATGCGGATAAGACGGCCGCTGAAGTTAAGTGGCGCATCCCAGGTGTCGGAGGCGGCCAGTTCCGTTCCCAGCGCAAGAACGACGTCGGCCTCCGCCACCATGCGCCGGCCGACGGGGGTCGTCAGCAAAGAACCGCAGTGCAAGGGGTGATCGTCTGGGATCGCGCCTTTGGCGGCGATGGTGGTGATGACTGGGGCGCCGATATTTTCGGCGATCGTTACAACCGCTTCGCCCAAGTCGATCCCGCCCCCACCCAGGATGATGAGGGGTCGCTCGGCTTGCCGCAGCACTGCCACCGCTTGCGCCAGGATCGAGCGGTCGGGCCCGACAACCGCGCCTAGTGCGGGTGCCGCGAGGAGCGGCCAGGAAGCATCCATTGCCATCACATCGAGCGGCAGCGCTATATGGACGGGCCGGGGTCGCTCGTTTCGGAATGAGGCGAAGCCGCGCGCGATCAGTTCTGGGACATCGATTGGAGACATCGCCGTTGCGGTGAATCCCGTGATGCTGCTCATGGTGACCGCCTGATCGGGGAGCTCGTGGATATGGCCCTCCGGGATTCCCGATGCCGTTCGAGCGCCGACGCTGGAGATCACCAGCATCGAAATCGAGTCCGAATAGGCTTGGGCAATCGCCGTTGCGGCGTTGAGGAGCCCGGGTCCAGCAATCAGAAAGCAAACGCCGGGCCGCCCGGATACGCGGGCATAGCCGTCGGCCATGAATCCGGCCCCTTGTTCGTGCCGTGGCTGGACATGTCGAATTCTGCTTCGTGCCAGACCCCGATAGAGCTCCAGAGTATGGGTGCCGGGAATGCCGAAGACCGTATCGACATCGTAGTGTTCCAGCAGTCGCACGAGCGCCTGGCCGCAGCTTATCGGCTCAACCATGGGCTACGCGCCGCCTCCGCCGCTTGTCGCATAGCAGCCTAGGGCGGGCGACGGTCCGCCTTGGACCATATGCGCCATCCACGTGACTGATGACGCCATCACCCTAGCGCCTGATCGTCTCAAGCCAAATCGGCTTGAGACGTGAATCAGCCACTGCTCCATTGAACTAGAACAAGAATCACGGATCAGATCGAATCAATCTGATCCGATCTTGCTCTA
>JBGPNG010000320.1:0-3550 GCA_041487395.1 Dongiaceae bacterium | reverse complement strand
CAAGCTCGCGGCCCAAACGCCCGACATGATATCCCTCGCATTCGTTGCCCGACGTCCGCCTGATCTAGCACGGCGCGCGCATATGCTCCACCGCCGTCCGCCAGCACGAGGGCGATCTATCGGCCCCGAACACCCATAGGCGGCGCCGGGCCGCCGGGCTGGACCTCGCCTTTTGGACGGACTTGCGGTCTGCGCAGGGTTAACCTCGTCGCCATGATCCGCGTCACGCCAAGCATCGCGATCGACGAGAGCGAAATCGAGGAGCGTTTCATTCGCTCGCCGGGCCCCGGCGGTCAGAACGTCAACAAGCTGGCCACATCCGTCCAGCTTCGCTTTGACGTCCGCCACAGCAAATCCTTGCCGCCGCCGGTCCGCGAAAGATTGGAGCGATTGGCCGGGCGACGCCTGACGCAAGAAGGCATGCTGATTCTGGCCGCCCGAAACCATCGCTCCCAGGAACGCAACCGCCGTGAAGCATTGGATAAGCTGATCGACCTGATCCGGCGGGCGGCGATCCCGCCGATCGAGCGCAGGCCCACGAAACCGTCGCGCGCCGCCAAGAGGCGGCGCCTGGACTCCAAAGGGCATCGTTCGAAAATCAAGGGCCTGCGGCGCTCAGGCGCGGACGACTGAGCCCGACGCGATACGCCATCTCGACTAAGGCCCAGCTGCCGCATCAATCTTCCATCGGGACAGGCGTTTTCTGCGATTACGTCTCGGCCTGATGAATCACCACGCCCGTCAGCGGATCGACCGCGCAATCCCAGGGCTCGCGGGCAATGACCTGCGTGGCATAGTCAAGGCCAGCTTGCCAGCGCGAGCGAATACCCTCCGCGCTGAAGTCGATATCCTTGGTGTGGTCCTCGTTGTCGAGGCGTGGTGCGAGAAGCCGGACGAGATGCATGGTCGTGCCGCAGCCATAGGCGGTTAGTTCGCGCACCGCCGGATCCTCGGCCGTCTCCTTGGGTAAACGCTTCGCCAGCTCGCCAATCACGTGGCGCAGGCGATGGAGCTGCTGCTGGCGCGCCACATGGCTCAAACCCCGGCTCGAATACTGGATGTCCTTCAGGCGCCCCAGCACTTGCCAGATCGTCGTCGGCGCCGGCCCGTCGGGTTGCCAGATATTGACCGAGAAGATCAGCGAATCGCGGCGTGGGCGATCGTCGAAAACCACTTCGATCGGCGTGTTGGAATAGATGCCGCCGTCCCAATAGGGTTCGCCTTCGATCTCGACCGCCGGAAAAGCCGGCGGCAAGGCGCCCGACGCCATGACATGGGCGACATCGAGCGGCATATGCTGACTGTCGAAATAGCGCATGTTGCCGGTGACCGCATTCACCGCACCGGTCGTCAGCCGCACGTGTTTGCCGTTGAGAAAATCGAAATCGACGAGCTCGCTCAGCGTTGCCCTCAGGGGCTCGGTCGTATAGAAAGATGCGCGATCGACGCCGGCTGGATGGTGGATGCCCCAGAGCGCGCTGAGGTTGGGCTGAAAGAAGCCGGGAACGCCCTGGGTGATGGTGCTCAGATTGGCCAGCGCGCTGCCAAAGGTCGCCGACCACATATCGTCCATGTGGGATTTGTTGCGGATGCGGCCCCAGAACTCTTGCAGCCGGGCAAGCCGATTGCCCGGTTCGTTGCCGGCGATGATCGCGCCGTTGATGGCGCCTATGGAAGTGCCGATGACCCAGTCGGGCTCGATGCCTGCTTCGCTCAAGCCTTGATAAACGCCCGCTTGATAGGCGCCCAGCGCACCACCCCCCTGCAATACCAGCACGATCTGGCCTGAGGCCCTGTGCTTCCCCGCAGCCCCGTGCTTCCCGGCGGCCGCTTGCCCATTCGGGATCGTCGGGTCTTTTTTCCCCTTGGCCGGGGACCGGCGCGTCATGGTCTTCATCATATGTCTCAGAATCTAGTTCGCAGCGGAAAGCGGTACGGCCTTGGCCGCATCGCGAGAGAGCGAAGTCAACCTGTCGTCGATGCGATCCAGCTCGCGCTGCACCTCCGCGTCCTGCTCGGCAAACCGATCCGGTAAACGCAAATTGCCGCGACAGGCGGGCGAGGCCTCGCGCTCCCGGATCACCGAGGGTCTCGGCGCCAGGCGTTTGCCCATTACGATCGAATCATTGGCAAAACAAACGCCCAACTGATCGTTGGGTAGGTCGCCGGCGGCGGCCCCCGTCGCCAGCAGGGTCATCATCGAGCCGAACATCGCGGCAACGATGGATCGCTGGCGGGAATGGCACTCGGTCGACATTCTCTTGGCCTCCTTCTTATCCCATGGCGGTGGCCAGGGAGCCTCGATGCGAGTTCATATGATCGGCATATCGGCGGACCAACGGAAATGCCGAACATCTATGGAGTCCATGATGTCGCGGCATCGACCGAACCACGAATCAGGTCGATCGCCCCAGCAATCGCCTTGCCCCTATGCCCCCGCCTTCAGATCGCCGCCTCCAGATTGTTGTCCGGTCTACGGTTGATCCGAGACGTATTCCTCGATGCGCACGGGGGCAGTGCCATCGGCGGCGATGCCGAGAACCCGCGCCGCCGCGTCCGATAGATCGATGACTCGGCCGGCGATGAAGGGGCCGCGATCGTTGATACGGACCTTGACCGTCTTGCCGGTCGAGGGCGCAGTAACCCGAACGACGGTCTGAAACGGCAGGTTACGATGGGCCGCCGTCATGGCATGGATGTCGAGGCTTTCGCCATTGGCCGTGCGGTGGCCTTGCAGATTCGGACCATAGAGAGAGGCAAGTCCGCTTTGAACGAAGGATGGCTGCTCCAGCGGTGGTAGCGCTGCGGGTGACGGTGCCGGCGGCGGTGGCAGGGCGACGGGCACCGGCGGCGGGATGGTGCAGGCCGCGAGGTCGGCAACGACCAGCAGGAGTGCGAGCCGGCTAGTCGCCCTGCGCAGCCCGATGCCTGCGCCATGTGGCTCCGCTCTCATGGGCGATCTATCGATCCGGGTCGGTCATGGCGAAGATGTCGATCTCGATCACCATGCCCGGATACGCGAGTGTCGGCAGCGGAATGCCCGTGGTCGCGGGGCCGGGATCGGGGAAGAAAGTCGAGCGGATCGAGAGATTCTTATGCAGATCGTCCTCGCCGCATCTGCCCTCGTACATCGTCGTCACCTTGCACACGTCCTTATAGTCGGCGCCGAGATCGCGCAGGATCGTGCCGATATGAATCATCGCCTGGCGTGTCTGGGCGGCAAGATCGTTCGAGCCGACGGCTCTGCCCTTCTTGTCCAGGGCCACCTGCCCGCCGAGGAAGATCATATCCTCGCATTTCAGGCCATGCTTATAGGGCAAATGCACGTGCCAATCCCAGAGTGAGTCGGGCCAGGAATGGCGCCGCGCCAGATGCTTGCCGTCCAGCCCCAGCATGGCAACCACCTCGATCTTGATCTGCTGTCCCTTGCAGGCATGGACCGGGATCGGGATACCCGTCGCCGCCGGTCCCGGTTCCCTAAAATGGGCTGCACAAGCCAGCGCCGCGGGTTCGAAATCGGCGATCGTGCCATGGCCCACATACCAGCGGT
>JBGPNG010000319.1:0-3567 GCA_041487395.1 Dongiaceae bacterium | reverse complement strand
GACGCTGTCGATCGGCTGCTTGTTGCTGTCACGCAGCAGGTTCACCTGGTAGGGCCAGGATGTAGCCGCTACCACGCCCTCGGAGGTGAAGTCCTGCGTTTGTTGCGTTGCGTCGCTCCAATATTTCTGGACGATCTGACGCTGGCCGCGCAGCAGGTCGATGGCGGCATTGAACTGCTTCTGATCCAACTCATAAGGATCGGTGATGCCGAGTTCGGGGTTATGCGCCTTGAGGTAAAGGGCGGCATCGGCGATGTAGATGGGCCCGTAGTAAGCTTGCACCCGGCCCTTGTTCGATTTGCCGTCCGGCAGGCTCATCTCCTCGAACACGACCTTCCAGCTCTTCGGCGCGTCCTTGAAGACCTTGGTGTTGTACATCAGCACGTTCGAACCCCACTGATAGGGCACCCCGTAGTGATGGCCGTTCATCGTATGCCACGGGGCGTTCTGCAGGCGCGGGTCGAGCGTTTTCCAGCCCGGGATCAGATCGGTGTTGATTTCCTGTACCGTCTTGCCGGCGACAAGGCGCAAGGTCGCATCGCCCGAGGCGGTCACCAGATCGAAACCGCCACCGTTCATCAACGAGACCATCTCGTCGGAGGTGCCCGCCACCTTGGCGTTCACCTTGCAGCCGGTCTGTTTCTCGAAATCGGTGACCCAGTCGTAGCTCTTGTCGTTGGCGCCGCGCTCGATATATCCGGCCCAGGCGACGATATCGACCTCGCCTTCGCCGGCACCGACTTTTGTCATCATGTCGGCTTGGGCCGTGCCGATCGCGAACAGCACGCCCATTGCTACCGCCGCGGAAAGCCGCAGCTTGCTCCCTGTCATGATTCCTCCTGCAACCCTCGGGTTTGTTATTGATTTCGATAAAATGGTGTGATCGAAGGCTACCCCGGCGTTCGCAGATTGTTAAGTCAGATTCCACGCCGTTAGGCGGGCCTGGCCGTGCCTGTCTTGAAAGCCGCAAGCCCTTGGGCCAGCGTGGTTTCCGCCATATTGCGCGTGATGAAGACAATGCGCGAGGCATGGTCGTCATCCGGCCAGGCCGGCAACTCGACCGGCGGATGGAACAGATGCTGTACGCCGTGAACTGCGAACGGTCCCGGACTGCCATCGACGTTCAGCACGCCCTTGATGCGCAGCAGATCGGCGCCGTGGAGCGAGATCAACATCTCGATCCAACTGGCGAATTTGCCCCAATCGAGCGGCGTGTCCCAGCGCAGGCAAAAGGCGCGGATGCGATCGTCATGGCGATTGCGATCGAGCGGCGCATGATCCCGCAAATTTTTTGTCCATGGTCGTGTCCATGATCGTGACCATGTTCGGGGTGGTCGTCGTGGGGCGCATAGGCCTCTTCATGCAGCCAGCGCCGTACGTCGAGGCTTTTGGTGCTGAGGTTATAGAGGCCGGCGTCGAACAGTCGGCAAGGATCGATCCGGCCGTCGACCGCGCGCAGAATGGGTGCTGCCGGATCGAGGCGGCGTAGCCGTGTTTACAGCGCCGCCGTCCCGCCCGCCGGTTGAAAGATCGTTCATCGCGCGCCGCGCAGACTATGGAGGGCCCAGAGCGTCAGGCTGAGCAGCATGACGGCCCCTGCCTGGTGGCAGGCGGCAAGCGGGATCGGCACCACCAGCAGGAGGGTCGAAATGCCGAGCATGACCTGGATCGCGACCATGCCGGCCAGAAGATCGAGCGGCAGGCGCGCCGATTCCGGCAAGCGCTCGCGGCGCAGCCATAGCGCCAGTGCCGTGCCGGCAACGACCATGGCCAGCCACCGGTGGACGAACTGGGCTGTGGTCGGATTCTCGAAGGGATTGCGCCAGGCGGGGACGAGCGCGAGCAGATCGCCGGGGACAATCCCGCCGCCCATCAAGGGAAATGTATTGTAGATCTTGCCGCCATCGAGCCCGGCCGTGAAACCGCCGGTGGTCAGCGTGCCGATGACGAGACACAGGACTAGCAGCGCATGACGGCGCAGCGGTGCCGCACGCGGCAGCGCCGGCGCGGCAGGACGGATCAGACCGAAGGCCGTCCACAGCATGTAGCTGTAGATGGCGAGCGCCGTCAGCAGATGGGCGACGAGGCGATATTGGCTGACGTCGGTGCGCTGCGAGAGGCCGCTCTCAACCATGAACCAGCCGAGCGCGCCCTGCAGCCCGCCGAGAACGAACAGACCCAGCAGATGCCCGCGCAACCCGGGTTTGATTCTTCCGCCCAGGAAAAGCCACAGCCCGGGGATCGCGAAGGCGAAGCCGATCGACCGGCCCCAAAGGCGGTGGGCGTATTCCCACCAGTAGATTCCCCGAAACTCATCCAGCGTCATATCGGGGTGCCGCTTCTGGAATTCGGGAATCCGTTTGTAGAGATCGAACTCATGCTGCCAGGCCGCGTTGTCCAGGGGCGGCAGGACACCGCCGATGGGTCTCCACTCGGTGATGGAGAGGCCGGATTCGGTCAGCCGCGTGATGCCGCCGATGACCACCATGACGAAGATCATAGCGGCGACGGCGAACAGCCACAGGGCCACGGCCCTATCGTTGCGCGATCCTGCGTCCACGGTCTTCAGCCGGGCCCCGGCGAGGCTATCGGTCATGGGCGTGAGAATAGGACCTCAGGTCTAAAGAAGCTCATGCTTCGACGGGCCCGGCATGAGGATTTTTTCATATTGCCGTGAGCTGCCTTCGGACCTTCATCCCGAGCCTGTCGACGGATGAGGATCGGCCGCGCCGGACCTTCTAACCCAACCCCGAGGCAGGGACCAGGCGTCTAGTGCAGCGTCAAATAGGCACGGGGCAGGCGCATGTCGCCCGCGGTGATCAGCTGTTTGGCACCGACCGTTACCGAATGAAGCCGCCCCTCCAGGCTGCGATGCCAGAAATCGAGGAACCGGTGGAGGACGGGGAAATCGGGATCCTGGTCATAATCCTGCCATGTATAGCTCTGCAGCAGGCTCGGATGGTCGGGCAGGTGATAAAGGATTTCGGCGGTGGTCAAACGGTAGTGCTGCAATTGACGGATCAGGTTGGCCATGGTCATTCCTCTCGGCCGCCAACGACTCGGGCAAAGAACTATGCCGCAAGCCTGCCGGATCTAAAATAGAAAACATATATGAGTCAGTAGGTTAGCAGCCTATTGGCGCGGTTGCTGCCAAATTTCCGGTCAATTCGAAGCAAGACCTCTTGACGGGGTGAGCGTCCCACCTTAAGTGCTTGGCACTCATTCCAGCCGAGTGCTAGCAACCCTCCGCGATCTAGGGGAATTACTGCTCGGGGGAGGCAATATTTGTCAGTCGCAAAAGGAGGCTAACCCAATGAAATTTCGTCCACTTCACGATCGGGTCCTGGTCCGCCGGGTCGAGTCCGAAGAGAAGACCGCTGGCGGCATCATCATCCCGGATACCGCCAAGGAAAAGCCCATGGAAGGCGAAGTGCTCTCCGTCGGCCCGGGCGCCCGCAACGAAAAGGGCGAGCTGTTTCCCCTCGATGTCAAGGCCGGCAACCGCATCCTGTTCGGCAAGTGGTCGGGCAGCGAAGTGCGCATGGATGGCAAGGATCTCCTGATCAT
>JBGPNG010000318.1:0-3595 GCA_041487395.1 Dongiaceae bacterium | reverse complement strand
TTCGAAAATATCAAAACCGCCTCGCCCTCGATTCTTTTTGGAAACCTCGACTTGGCTTCCCGGAAATGTTCGTAACGGCTTTAGGCGGAATTTTGAGATGTGTGCATGCCGTAGCATTCTTCATGGGGGAGAGGTAAGGGTGAGGGGGCTCTTGAACTTAAAGGCGTGGATGCCCGCGCCTAAAGCGACGCCGCCAGCTTGAGGAAGGAGGATATCTTCGCGGGATTT
Source organism: Dongiaceae bacterium (assembly GCA_041487395.1). Lineage (GTDB taxonomy): Bacteria > Pseudomonadota > Alphaproteobacteria > Dongiales > Dongiaceae > DASXQK01. The sequence goes on along the minus strand of JBGPNG010000318.1, from coordinate 3,367 downwards.
TTGCGGCCCGGCGAATCCTCGACGCCGGATGAGACATCGACTTGGCCGGCTCCCGTGGCGGCGATGGCGGCGGCGAGATTGTCGATGTTCAGCCCGCCGGAAAGCATCCAGGGCTTGCTCCAATGGCGTTCGGCGATCAGCGACCAGTCGAAGCTGATGGCATTGCCGCCCGGCAGCGCGCCCTTCATGTCCGCCGGCGGCTTGGCATCGAACAACAGCCAGTCGACCGCGGGCAGATATTCATCCGCCGCCGCGACATCGGTTGCCGAGGCGAGGCGCAGTGCCTTCATCACCGGCAGGGCGAAGCGCCGGCGAATGTCTTTCGCGCGCCGCGGCGTCTCATCGCCATGAAGCTGCAGCATGTCGAGCGGGGCCTCGGCCAGGGTTTGCGCGATCTCCTCGTCGGAGGCATCGACGAAAAGCCCGACCTTCGCGATGCCGGCTGGAACGATCGCGCCCAGGACCGATGCCTTCGCCGGATCGATGGCGCGCGGGCTTGCCGGGTAGAAGACGAATCCCACATGGCTGGCGCCGCCGGCGATCGCCGCGGCCACCGCCGCGGCGCTGTTGAGTCCGCAGATCTTGGCTCTCACGGTCATGTCAGGGCGGCACCCTCATGCCGGCGAGGCGGCGATAGACGATGGCATTGACGGTGACCAGCAGAGCGAAGACCGCGCAGAGGGCGAGCGCGCCGACGAGCAGCAAGGTATAGGGCGCGGGATTGTCGAGCCCAAGCGTGCGCAGGAATGCGCCGACGATCAGATTTGTCCCCAGCCAGCCGGCGGCAATCAGGGCATAGATCGCAAAAATGCGCAGTCCGTTGCCTTGCGTGGCCTTCCAGGATTGGACGAACCCGAATTTTCGATCGATGGACAAAGCGGCGAAGCAAGGCGCCAGGCGGCCGAAAATATAGGCCGACACCAACATGTAGGCGGTCTCGGCGCCCAGCATGAAATTGGCCGGATTTCCCGCCATGGCGCGGCCGATCATCTGTTCCACGAATGTGACGACGAAGGCGATGGCGAAACTGCCGACGAAGCAGAGCCACAAGCGCCCGAAATAGCGCAGCTCGCGACCGCCCAATTGCACGCCGAGGCCATGGCCGGCATGGTCCGGTCCCAGCAAGATCACGCGATGCCAGCCGACGGCGAAAACGGAGAACAGAAGGAACTCGATGACCAGCGTCAACAGCACGCCGGCCGGCAATCGGGGATCGACGATGAGCTGGCCGCTGCTGTCGAGCTGGCTGCCGGTCGCCAGAGGCCAAAGAAAATTGAAGACGATGGCTCCCGTGGCAAAAAATCCGAGGATGAAGACGAACCCGACGCGCAGCAGATCGTTACGGTGATGCACGACCAAGCGGCCAGCCTCCCGCAGGGTCGAGAGGATCGGCAGTTTCTCGGTCATGGGGCGGCGACCTCCTGCCTGATCCGCCGGGCCGCGGCGGCCGGGTCGGCGGCTGCCGTGATCGGCCGGCCGACGACGAGGAAATCGGCGCCGAGGCGCGCGGCCTCCCCCGGGGTCATGACTCGTTTCTGGTCGCCTTCGGCGGCCCCGGCCGGGCGAAGGCCTGGCTCCGCCGGTTTGAAATCCGGGCGCAGGCCCGGCACCACCAGCTTGAAATCCGGGCCGCAGCTGCCGCGCAAGGCCGCTATCTCGCGCGCCGAGCAGACGACGCCGTCGCAGCCCTGCCCTTGGGCGAGAAGGGCGAGGCGGCGCACCTGATCGATCGTAGGCGGAAGCTGGCCGACGGCCGTCAGGTCGTCGTCGTCCAGGCTGGTCAATACCGTGACGGCGATCAGCAAGGGGCGCGCTGCACCAGCGCTGCGCACGGCCTGCGCCGCGGCGCGCAGCATCGCAGGCCCACCGCCGGCATGGACGTTCAGCATCATGGGTTTGAGGGCAAGGGCCGAACGGATGGCGCCCGCCACGGTATCGGGAATGTCATGGAATTTCAGATCGAGGAACAGGGGCCGGCCTTCGCCTTGAACGGCGCTGACGCCGGCGGGTCCATTGGCGAGGAAGAATTCCAGGCCAAGCTTGATTCCGTCGACCGCCTCGCCCGCCGCGCGCGCCTGGGCAATCGCGGTCGCGACATCGGGCGTATCGAGAGCGAGAAGGATTTTTGCCGCCATGGGGCGCTCTATAGCAGAAGGCGAAATGCGCCGATACCGGCAGAGACTTCATCCATGGGCCAGCCGGACACCATTGAAGCGATCATCTGATTCAATCACTCCGCTACCAGAATTCTGGTTTTGACACCATGAGCCAGAAGATTGCCACGACTGCGGCGAACGCCAGCCAGCCCAAAGCAAACCAGAACCTCATGTAGCGACGATAATCGACCGGCAGCGGGCTATCGGCCGCGACGGCCTCCCGAGCCATGTTTCGCACCTGGATCTGAAGCCATACGACCGGCAGCCAACACGCGCCGGCAAAAACATAGAGCGCGTAGGCGACAACCAGCCATGAGGCCAAGGGATCAAACCCAGCCAGCCAAACAAGGGCGACGCCGGTCAGGGGTTGAATGACGACCGCCGGGGTCGTGAACAGGAAATCGGCCGTGACGACATTCCGCGACACGGTGGCGATCGACCGCGGATCTCGCGAGAGATGGGCCTTCCACATTTGGAAGGCCGTTCCGAGTCCCGTGCCGAAAAGGACCGCCGAACTCACGATGTGCAGGGTTTTGACCCATGAATAGGGGTCAGTCATCGCTCGCGCTCCATCGCGCTCAGGATCAGGATCGCGGTCATGATCGGCAAATTCTTGAGCAGAGGTCCGAAAGGATTGAACCACAGGGCGGGTCGGGCATAGGTGAGACCGACCGTATAGCCGATGACGACGGCAAGCTGAATGACAGCCAACAGGCGAGGCCGCAGGCGGACGATAAGGGCAATGCCGATGATGACGTCGAGCAGGCAACTCGTCCAGAGAATGGCCGACCCGCCGGCCCCAACGAAGCCGATGGCTGCGAGGATTGAAGAAACAGTGGACGTTGGCTGCAGCAACCCCACGAGGCCCGAGGCGATCCACATGGCGGCGAGCGTTAGGCGCAACAGCGGGCGCAGGAAATAAATGCACGCATGCCAGCGGTCCTGGGTCTGAGAAGGGCGCGCGAGAAGCGCATCGCTCCACCGCCTCGGCCGGATGCCGGTGGCGGCCACAAATCTCTCCAAACTGCCCACCTTGCCGAACTCGAGCTGGCGGAGCGCCGTGGTGATTGCCGTTCCGCCGAAAATGTCGCCGGCTCGCGCGGCAACGCGGACCAATGCCGCCGGAACTTCCACAACGGGCGCCGGCGAAAACCCGAGCCAGCGGCGAAGATCGAGCAGCATTTGCCTCATGGTCAGCGTTTCGGGCCCGA
>JBGPNG010000317.1:0-3605 GCA_041487395.1 Dongiaceae bacterium | reverse complement strand
CCCGCCGGTGGCGATCACCTTGAGGCCGCCGCCGTACTCCGCCTGGATGCGCGCCACCAGCCCCTCGATCATGCCGATATAGCCCCAGTAGATGCCGGATTGCATGGCATCCAGCGTATTCTTGCCGATGACCCGGGCAGGCGTCTCCACCGCGATGCGCGGCAGCATGGCGGTGGCATTGTGGAGCGCTTCCAAGCTGAGGTTTATGCCGGGTGCAATCACGCCGCCCGCGTAATTGCCGTCGCCGTCGACCACGTCGAAGGTCGTCGCCGTGCCGAAATCGACGATGATCAGCGGCTCGGGGTAAAGCAGATGACCGCCCACCGCATTGGCGAGGCGGTCGGCGCCCACTTCATTCGGCCGATCCATCAGCACCTTGATGCCGAGTTCGACGCCGGCCTCGCCCACCACCATCGGCTGGGTCCCGAGATGCCGTTCGCAGAACATGCGCAGGTGGAACAGCGCCTGGGGCACGACGGTGGCGATGATCGCCTCGTCGATATTCTTGCGCTCGAGCCCGGCAAGCACGAGCAGCTGGCTCAACCAGACGAGATATTCATCCGCGGTACGGCCGCTCTCGGTGCGCAGGCGCCAATCGCCCACCATCCGCTCGCCGTCGAACAGGCCGAATTTGACGTTGGTGTTGTTGGCATTGATGGCGAGCAGCATGGCGCCCTCCAGGCTCAAGCAGCCGGGTAGAATACGTCGCCCGCGCTCACCAGGCGATGGCTGCCCTCGGCCAGTTCGAGATCGAGCGCGCCGCTGGCATCCAATGCGGCGAAGCGGCCCTTCAGCGTGCCGCTCTCCAGGCGCACCTCGATCGCCTGGCCGAGCCCGGCGGCAAAATCGAGCCAGCGCGCGCGAACCGGACCGAAACCAGCAGTCTGCCACCGCCGGTACCAGAGATGGAGGCAGCCGGCGAGTTCCACCAGCAAATCCTCCAGCGCGATGCTGCCCCCAGCGGCGATCACGGATGTCGCCGGATAAGGCAGATCGGACGGATGGCTCGCCAGATTGACCCCGATGCCCAGCACCAAGGCCTCCACGGTGCGCCCCGCCGCCTCTGCTTCGGGCAGGATGCCGGCAACCTTTGCGCCATCCACCAGCAAATCGTTCGGCCATTTGCAGCGCACTTGCCGCTCCGCCGGCAGGCAAGCACTCAGCGTCTCGGCAAGGGCGAGTGCTGCAACAAAGCCGAGCTGGGCCGCCTCGGCCGGCGGCACCGCGGGGCGTAAGAGAAGCGAGAGATAGAGATTGCCCGGCGGCGACGACCAGCTGCGACCGCGCCGACCTCGGCCGCTGCTCTGTTCGCGAGCCCAAACCAGCGTCCCTTCCGGCGCGCCGGCCTTGACGCGGCGATGCGCCTCCTCATTGGTGCTGTCGATGCGATCGAGGGCGACGAGGGTGAAGAAGGAAGGCAGACGCGGCTCGCCGATCATCCGCCGAACAGCGAGGCTGCCGCGGCTTGCGCCGTGGTGAACAACGGCCCCGGCACCAGAAAGAACAGCAGGATGGCAAGGCCCGTCACCGCCAGGACCGCGGAGATTTCCCAGCCCTGGGTCCGATCGAACCTTGGCGCCGGATCGTCGAAGTACATGACCTTGATGACCTTGAGATAGTAATAGGCGCCCACCACGCTGCTGAGCACGCCGATGACGGCTAGCGTATACAGCCCCTGCGCGATGGCAGGCAGGAAGACGTAAAGCTTGCCGAAGAATCCGGCGAGCGGCGGAATTCCCGCCATGGAGAACATGAAGAGCGCCATGGCGGCCGCCACCAGCGGATTGTCGCGCGAGAGCCCCGCCAGATCGGCGATCTCCTCCACCATCAGGCCCTGGCGGCGCATCGACAGGATGCAGGCAAAGGCGCCGATGGTCATGCAGAGATAAATGGCCATGTAGATCAGGAGCCCTCGCACGCCCTCAGGCGTTCCGGCGGCAAGGCCCACCAGGGCGTAGCCGACATTGCCGATGGAGCTATAGGCCATCAGCCGCTTGATGTTGCGCTGATTGACGCCGGCGACCGCGCCCAGAACCATCGAGGCGATCGAAATGAAAACGATGATCTGGCGCCACTCGACGACGAGATGGCCGAAGGGCCCGATCATGACGCGGACAAAAAGCGCGAGGGCGGCAACCTTCGGTGCAGCGGAAAAGAACGCCGTCACGGGCGTGGGTGCGCCTTCATAGACGTCGGGCGTCCACATATGGAAGGGCACGGCCGAGACCTTGAAGGCAAGCCCCGAGACCAGGAAGACGAGGCCGATGATGAGGCCGATGGGTGCGGCCGCGGGACCGCCCAACGCGGCCGCGAGCCCGACGAATCCAGTCGTGCCGGCGAAGCCGTAGATCATCGAGGCGCCGTAGAGCAGCATTCCCGAGGACAATGCGCCGAGGACGAAATATTTGAGGCCGGCTTCCGTCGAGCGCAGCGAGTCGCGCTGGAAGGCCGCGACCACATAGAGCGCCAGGCTCTGCAGCTAGAGCCCCAGATAGAGCGAAATCAAATCATTGGCGGAGATCATCATCAGCATGCCGCTGGTGGCGAACAGCATGAGGACCGGGAATTCGAAGCGCGCCATGTATTCCCGCTCGATGTAGTTGAGGGAGAGCAGGATTGAGAGGGCCGAGGCGCCAAGCGTGAGCATTTTCATGAACTGGCTGAAGCGATCAACGATGAAGAGATTGCCGAACGCTCGTCCGCCACCCGAGGGGTTGTCGATCACGACAACCATGGCAATGACGAGCAGGAGCACGGCCAGCCAGGAAATCAATCGGGCGCGATCCTGTTTCAGGAATACGCCCAGCATCAGCAACGCCATGGCGCCGCCGGCCAACAGCAATTCGGGCAAGGCAATGACCCAGTTCATGGCGCTGTGCCCGGAAGAAGGCCGGCCAGGTGCGGTGCTCCGCCGAGGGCCAGAGCGGTGCGATAGCCGCCGATCAGGCGATCCACCGCCGGTGCCATGAATTCCGTGAAGGAGATGGGATATATGCCCATCCACAGAACCACCAGGATCAGCGGCGTGAAGATGGCGATCTCCCGCGGGCTCAAATCCAGCATGTTCATCAGATCGGCCTTCTCCAGCTTGCCGAAAATGATTCGGCGATAGAGCCAGAGCATATAGGCCGCACCCAGTATGATCCCGGTGCAGATCAGCGTCGCCACCCAGATATTAACCTGAAAGGCGCCGACCATGACCAGGAACTCGCCGATGAATCCGCTGGTCGCCGGCAGGCCGACCGATGCCAGCGTGAACAGCATGAAGACGGCGGCATAGACCGGCATGCGATGGACCAATCCGCCGTAGCGCGCGATGTCGCGGCTGTGCAGGCGGTCGTAAACCACGCCGACGATGAGGAAGAGCGCGCCGGAGACGATACCGTGGCTCAGCATCTGGAATATGGCGCCTTGCAGGCCCTGAACGGTCACGGTGAAGATGCCAACCGTCACGAAACCCATATGGGCGACGGAAGAATAGGCAATCAGCTTCTTCATGTCGGTCTGGGCGAGCGCCACGAGAGACGTATAGATGACCGCCACCACCGACAGCGCGAAGATGAGCGGCGCGAACATCGCGGAGGCCTCCGGCAGCATCGGCAATG
>JBGPNG010000316.1:0-3608 GCA_041487395.1 Dongiaceae bacterium | reverse complement strand
CCCATTCGCGCCAGGCGGCATATCTCCTGCTCGCTGCCGTCGTCGTCCTGTGGGGTGCCAATTGGCCGGTGATGAAGCTGGGCCTTGTCTCCATACCGCCCCTCTGGTTTGCCTCGATCCGGCTTTTGATCGGGGCGGCCAGCCTGTTCGCCGTGCTCGGCCTCGGCGGAAATCTGGCCCTGCCCGGCCGGCGCGACCTGATCCAATTCCTGAGCGGCGGGGTGCTGCAGCTCGCTTTATACATGGGTTTCGTCAATCTCGCCTTGATGTCCGTCGCTGCCGGCCGGGCGGCAGTGCTGGCCTATACGACCCCGCTGTGGGTCGTGCCCGGCGCGATCCTGTTTCTGGGCGAGCGCCTGGGGCGCCTGAAAGTGGCCGGCCTCGCGCTCGGCACCGCCGGCGTCGTGGTGTTGTTCAACCCGCTTGGTTTCGATTGGTCGGACAAGCATCAGATTCTGGGCAATGCCCTGCTGATGGCGGCGGCCTTTGCCTGGGCAGGGTCGATCCTGCTCATTCGCGGCCGGCCTTGGCATCTGACGCCCCTCCAGCTCGCCCCCTGGCAGATGCTGCTCGCGGGCGCCATGCTGATGGGGGCCGCCTTTGGCCTCGAGGGGACGCTTTCGATCGAATGGAGCCCGCGGGAGATCGCCATCCTTGCCTATAACGGACCGGTTTGCATCGGCTTCTGCTTCTGGGCCTCGGTCGCCATCGCGCGGTCATTGCCCGCGGTCACCAGCTCGCTTTCTTTCCTGGCCGTGCCGGCCTTCGGCATCGCCGCCTCGGCCGTGGCCTTGGGAGAGCGGATTGATTTCACGCTGATCGTCGGATTTGCCTTGATTCTGGCTGGCGTTGTCTTGGTCGCCGCCGCCGATCGGCGGGCTCGATGAGCTTGTCAGCCAAGGCCGCCCTCCCCATACTTAGCTTGTGGCAAGAATGCACCGCCAAATAGAGGTGGAATTCGAAACTGGCGAGGCCAGCGCCGAGGCGCAGCGTTGCGAGCATGACGGTTGCCGGGCCCAAGGGATTTATCGGGCGCCCAAGGCGCGCGACCGGCTGAGCGAGTATTTCTGGTTCTGCCTCGACCATGTCCGCGACTACAACAGGTCGTGGAACTATTACGCCGGCATGAATCCGGAGCAGATCGAAGCGGCGCTGCGTTGCGATACCGTGTGGGACCGGCCCACATGGCCGCTGGGCCGCTGGGGTGCCACCAGGCGGATTTTCGGCGCCGAATTCATTCCGGAGGACATCGACCCCTTCGGCGAGCGCCGCCCCCCCGCCCCCGCCGGCCCCAAGAGCAAGACAGACCAGGCGCTCGCCGAACTGGATCTGGCCCCCGGTGCCACGGTGGATGAGATCAAGCGGCGCTACAAAACGCTCGCCAAACAACTCCATCCCGATGCGAATGGCGGCGACAAATCGGCGGAAGAACGCTTGAAAACCATCAATCTCGCCTATAGCACGTTGAAGAACAGCGCCGCGGTCTGATAGAACCCGCGGGCCCACGAACGGAAAGCGACGGAAAATGGCATCCAAGACCCCCACGCCGGCGGCGGCCAACGGCTCGTTGCCGGATATCACGATTTCGGTTGCCCAGACCTTCGGCATCGACTGCGACATGCAGGTGCCGGCCTTCAGCCAGGCGCGCGAGCATGTGCCCGATCTGGACGAAGCCTACCGCTTCGACCATGACACCACGCTCGCCATCCTCGCGGGCTTTGCCTACAACCGGCGCGTCATCATCCAGGGCTATCACGGGACCGGCAAGTCGACCCATATCGAACAGGTGGCGGCGCGCCTCAACTGGCCCTGCATCCGCGTCAACCTGGACAGCCATATCAGCCGCATCGATCTGATCGGCAAGGATGCGATCGTGCTGCGCGAGGGCAAGCAGGTCACCGAGTTCCGCGAGGGGATTTTGCCCTGGGCCCTGCAGCGGGCAACAGCACTGGTCTTCGACGAATACGACGTCGGCCGCCCTGACGTGATGTTCGTCATCCAGCGCGTGCTGGAGGTCGAGGGCAAGCTGACGCTGCTGGATCAGAACACCATCATTCGCCCGCACCCGGCGTTCCGCCTGTTTGCCACGGCCAATACGGTCGGGCTCGGCGACACCACCGGCCTTTATCACGGCACGCAGCAGATCAATCAGGGTCAGATGGATCGCTGGAACATCGTCGCCACGCTGAATTACCTGCCCCATGACGATGAGATGAAGATCGTGCTGGCAAAATCCTCGACCTATGACAATGAGGCCGGCCGCAAGACGATCGACGCCATGGTGCGCTTGGCCGATCTGACGCGGGCGGGATTCATCAACGGCGACATCTCCACGGTCATGTCGCCGCGCACCGTCATGACCTGGGCCGAGAACGCCAGGATATTCAACGATATCGCCTTTGCCTTCCGGGTCACCTTCCTGAACAAATGCGATGAGCTGGAACGGCCGACGGTCGCCGAATATTACCAGCGCTGCTTCGGCACCGAGTTGAAGCAGGGCGCCGGCCGCGCCACGCTTGTCTAAACGCGCCCTCGTCTGAATCGATGAGCGCCAGAGAGAGCCGCGTCGACGAATTCCGCCGGGTCACCACGGCGGCGATGCGGGCAATTTCGCGCAAGGCGGAGCTCAACGTGACCTTCGCGCCGGGCCAGCCGGGCATTTCCGGCAACGAAGCGCGCCTGCCTTTGCCGGCGCGCGACTTGCCGGCGGAAGATGTGGCACTGACCCGGGGTGCTGCCGATTCCATAGCGCTTCGCCTGCGCTACCACGATCGCAAGCTGCATGTCCGCGAGACGCCGAAAAACGAAGCGGCGCGCGAGGCCTTCGAGGCCATCGAGCAGGCGCGCATCGAGGCCATCGGCGCCACCCGCATGAAAGGCGTCGCCGCCAATCTGGAAGCGGCCCTCGACGATCATTGCCGCCAGCGCGGATTCAGCCGCGTGAGCGAGCGCGAACATGCCCCGCTGGGCGAGGCGCTGCGCCTCCTGGCCCGCGAGGCGATGACGGGCGCGCCCCCGCCGGCAAGCGGCAGGCGCCTGGTCGAGCTCTGGCAATCCGAGCTGGGCGATGCCGCGCGTAAGGATCTGGCAGAGCTTGCCAAGGCGATGCACGATCAACGCGCCTATGCCAGGGCGGCGCGCCGGCTGCTGAATGACCTCGATCTCGACCTGGGCGCGGAGGATCTGAATGCAGAGGAGAACGAACAGCAGGACAACGACGACAAGCAGGACGATCCGAACGAAGCCAAGGGCGACGGGGGTGAAAAGCAATCCGCCGACGCCGCCGAGATGGAAGGAAGCGAAGGCCAGGAAGGCCAGGAGGACGCCGGCGAGTCGGACGCGGCGGAAACCGATGCGGAAATGAAGGGCGAGGGCGACGAAGACAGCCCGAACCTTCCGGGACGCCCGCCGGAATCCGATCTCCGCCGGCGCGGCTCCAACGAGCCCACCTACCGCGCCTTCACCGAGGAATTCGACGAAGTGGTCGAGGCGGCCGAACTCTGCGATGCCGACGAATTGGCGCGGCTGCGCCAATTGCTCGACCAGCAGTTGATCCATCTGCAGACCGTGGTCGGCAAGCTCGCCAACCGCCTGCAGCGCCGGCTGCT
>JBGPNG010000315.1:0-3610 GCA_041487395.1 Dongiaceae bacterium | reverse complement strand
GACCAGATGCATGCCACGGTTGGCGTAAAGCCCCCGCAACTCCTCCAATAGACCGGGCAGGTCGGCCCCTTCGGGCAGGCGGTTGGCCAGCGCCCTTTCGTCGATGGGTTCGGCCGAGGCGAACAGAACGGCCTCCAGCAGGCGCAACAGTTGAAAACGATCGTCGCTCATGACGTGGCGGATTCCTCATTGCCTCTGAGATATATCGGGCCGAAATTGCCGTCCTGGCGAATGCGCAATCGGCCCGCGCGCACCATCTCCAGACTGGCGGCAAGAGTTGCGGCGATCGCCGAGCGGCGAACCAATCCGTCGGCCAGGCCGCGCGGCAGGAAGCTTGCGAGCGAGGTCCAGTCCATCGTCTTGCCGATCAAGCCGCTGAGACGCTTCAGCGCGTCGTCCATCGAATAAAGATCGCTCGCCAGGATGTGAAGCGCGCCACCGTGGCGCCGGCCCGCATGGCCGCCATAGGCCTTCAACAATTCGTAGAGCGTGGCGGAATACAGCGGACGCGCGATCACCTTGAAGCGCTCCGGTGCGCCGCGCGGAAATATGTCGCGGCCGAGCTGCGGGCGTCCCATCAGTTTCGCGCCCGCCTCGCGCATTGCCTGAAGACGCTGTAGCTGGAAGGCCAGTGCCGCGGCAAGTTCGGCGCCGGTAGGTTCGCCCTCGCCTTCGGGCTCCGGCAACAGCAGGCGCGATTTGAGGTAGGCGAGCCAGGCGGCCATGACCAGATAGTCGGCGGCGATCTCGAGGCGCAGCTGCCGGGCGCGCGCGATGAAGGCGAGATACTGATCGGCCAGATCGAGGATCGATATCTTGCGCAGATCGACCTTTTGGTCGCGCGCCAGCAGCAACAGCACGTCGATAGGCCCTTCATAACCGTCGAGATCGAGGAGCAAAGCATCCTCCGGCGCGATTTCCTCGCGCCGATCTTCCTCGAAGGGTTCTTCGGTCGTCATCATCGCCGTCAGCTCAATCCCATCATTGCCAACAGACCGCCGATGCCGGTCAGCGACACGATGGCGTTATAGAGAAAATCCACCGGCGGCAACAACAGCCGGGGCAGCAAATTAAGGTCTATCTTCAGCGCGTTGCCCAGGTAAGGCAAGACAATGAGCAAAGCCAGCAGGATCGGGATGCCATAGCGCTCGACCCGGGCCAAGCGATAAGCGAGCGGGCGCGGCAGCAGGCCGACGGCGACCCGCCCGCCGTCGAGCGGCGGCAGCGGGATCATGTTGAAGACGGCCAGGATCAGATTGAGGGCGATCGAGCGGATGAGGGTTTCTCCGGCCCATTGCGAAGCGGCGTCCGGCAGCACGGCCGCCAGATGAATCAGCGCGGCGGAGATGACGGCGAGCAGGATATTCATCGCCGGGCCTGCCGCCGCCACCAGCACCATGTCGCGGCGCGGGTGGCGCAGGCGTTGAAAATTGACCGGCACGGGTTTCGCATAGCCGAAGAGAAACGGGCTTCGCGCGATCAGCAACAAGGCGGGCAAAAGAACCGTGCCGAACAGGTCGACATGGCGCAGCGGATTGAGCGTGACGCGGCCCTGCCGATAGGCGGTATCGTCGCCGAGCCGCCATGCGGCGAGCCCATGGGCCGCTTCATGGAGCGGAATGGCGATCAGGATCGGCAAGGCCCAGACAGAGGCCTCGCGCAATCCGGCGATAACGCCCGAGTCAAACACTCGGGGCCCCCGCGAGCAGCCGGTCGACACGCGCGATCATGGAGGAACTATCGACGGGTGCTGACGGGCGTGCCTTGACCGCCCGGGAAAGACGCGCGGCGGTCGTGGGCGAGATCGCGGGAACGGCATCCATGACGGCCGCCATTTCTTCCATCTTGCCGTTGCAATGCAATGCGAGATCGCAGCCGGCGGCCAACGTCGCCGTTGCCCGCTCGGCGATAGAGCCGGCCAGCGCCGCCATCGACAGATCGTCACCGATCAATACGCCGGCGAAGCCGATCTGGCCGCGGACGACGTCCGAAATCACTCGAGGCGACGTCGTCGCCGGCCGGTCGGGATCGAAGGCGCGATAGACGATATGGGCCGTCATCGCCCAGGGCATGTCGGCCAGCGCCTTGAAGGAACGGAAGTCGCTGGCCGCAAGTTCCGCGCCCGAGGCTTCCACCACAGGCAGGCCCAGATGGCTGTCCACCATGCTGCGGCCATGGCCCGGAATATGCTTGATGATCGGCGTCACGCCCGCGGCCTGGAATCCCTCGCAAGACGCTCGGCCAAGAGCGGCCACGATCTCGGGGTCGCCGGAATAGGCGCGATCGCCGATGACATCGTGGGCGCCGGGAAAGCGGAGATCGAGAACGGGCGCGCAAACCCTGTCGATGCCGAGATCGGCCAATTCGCCCCCGATCAACTGCGCGTTCAACCGGGCGGCTTCGACGGCAGCCGGCCGGTCGGTGGCGGCCAGGGCGCCGAATCGGGCGGCGGCCGGTGCTGCGCGCCAATGCGGCGGGCGAAGGCGTTGCACTCGCCCGCCCTCCTGATCGATCAGTACCGGCGCCTCGGCGCGGCCGACAGCATGCCGCAGATCCGCAATCAATGCCCGAAGCTGGTCCGGGGTTTCCACATTGCGCGCGAACAGGATGAATCCCAAAGGATCGGCACGGGCGAAAAACCGTCGCTCCTCCGCCGACAGCCGGGGCCCGGCGCAGCCGAGAATGACGGCTCGCTGCTTCACGCCGGCCGCTGGACGCGTTTTGGGATCCCGATCACGGCTTCACAAGGCACTGCTGTCCTTGCGCCTTCAGTTTGTCGCAGACAGCCTTGGCCGAGGCCTTGTCGGCGAAGGGGCCCGCCTGGACGCGATAGTAGATGCCTTGGGCGCCGAGATCGGCGCGCACGATATGCACGGTGAGATCGCCCAGCACGTCGTTGTGCTTGGCCAGGATCTTCTTCCAGACCGTGTTCGCCTCTGCCTCGCTCTTGAGGGCGGCAAGCTGGATCCGGAAATTGTCGGTGACCGCCGCAGTCTGGGTTGTCGTCGTCGTCGCCGCTGAACTGCTCGATCCGGTGTTGTCCGTCGTCGCAACGTTCGTCGATGGCGCTGGCGTCACTGGGGCTAGTGTGGGCACGCCTGAAAGATCCGGAGGAACCGATGTTGCATCCGTCGACGTCCCCATCGTGGTGGGGGTCGTCGTGCTGGAGGCCGTGGCGTCGGGGGTGGTGGCCGGCGCCGCCGGTACTGCGGGCGCCGCCGGTGCGGAAGGCGTGAGCGTTTCAGTCGTTGCCGTCGGCGACGTTCCGCTCGTCGAGGTCCCCGCCGCTGAAGATCCCGTCGTCGAACCGCCTGTGGTATCGGTCGTGGCGGAAGGCGTGGGCGGCGGCGGCGGAGTCTGCGGCGTCTCGGGCGCCGGCAGCAGCACTTCCGTCTTCGGTTGGGTATTCGTACCGGAAATCTGGTCGTAGACCGTCTTGTCCTGGCTGGGCTGCGTGGCACCGCCTTGATCGGCGGGCGGGACCTTCTCCGGCGTTTGGTCGGCGGCAATCACCGGCACCTGACCGTTCTTTGAAGCAACGATGAAGGAATCATAGGCCCGCCAGACGATGCCGGCGAAAACGACGACGGCGGCAAGCGACAGCCCATAG
>JBGPNG010000314.1:0-3613 GCA_041487395.1 Dongiaceae bacterium | reverse complement strand
GTCTGAGCGAGCCGGCGGCCAGATCCATGAGCGCGCGGGAAAGCCGCATCGAGGAATTCCGCCGCGTCACGGGTGCGGCGATGCGGGCGATCGCGCACAAGGCGGCGCTCAACGTCACCTTTGCGCCGGGCCAGCCGGGAATTTCGGGCGAGGAGGCGCGGCTGCCCCTGCCGGCGCGCGACCTGCCGGCCGAGGACGTGGCGCTGACCCGGGGTGCGGCGGATTCCATCGCCCTTCGCCTGCGCTTTCACGACGGCAAGCTGCATGCCCGCGAGACGCCGAAGAACGAGGCGGCGCGGGAAGCCTTCGAGGCCATCGAGCAGGCCCGGATCGAGGCCATCGGCGCCACCCGCATGAAAGGTGTGGCCGCCAATCTGGCCGCCGCATTGGAGGATCATTGCCGCCAGCGCGGCTTCAACCGTTTGACCGAGCGGGAGCATGCGCCGCTGGGCGAGGCCTTGCGTCTGCTCGCCCGCGAGGCGATGACCGGCGCCCCGCCGCCGGCCAGCGGCAAGCGACTGGTCGAGCTCTGGCAGTCCGAGCTGGGCGAAGCCGCCCGCGCCGATCTCGGCGAGCTCGCCAAGGTGATGCATGATCAGCGCGCCTATGCCAAGGCGGCGCGCCGCCTGCTCAACGATCTCGATCTCGACCTGGGGGCCGAGGATCTGAACGCCGACGACAACGAGCAGCAGGACAACAACGACAAGCAGGACGATCCGAACGAAGCCAAGGGCGACGGCGGCGAGAAGGACGCGGCCGAGGCCGCCGAGATGGAAGGAAGCCAGGGCGAGGAAGGCCAGGACGACGCCGGCGAGAGCGATGCCGCCGAGACCGATGCCGAGATGAAGGGCGAGGGCGGCGAGGACAGCCCGAACCGCCCGGGCCGGCCGCCCGAGTCCGACCTGCGCCGGCGCGGGACAAACGAGCCGACCTATCGCGCCTTCACCGAGGAATTCGACGAAGTCGTCGAAGCCGCCGACCTCTGCGATGCCGACGAACTGGTGCGGCTGCGCCAATTGCTCGACCAGCAGCTCATCCATCTCCAGACCGTGGTCGGCAAGCTCGCCAACCGCCTGCAGCGCCGGCTGCTCGCCAAGCAGAACCGGAGCTGGGAGTTCGATCTCGAGGAAGGCGTGCTGGACAGCGCCCGGCTGACGCGCGTGGTTGTCAATCCGGAAATGCCGCTCTCCTACAAGCGCGAACGCGACACCGAGTTCCGCGACACGGTGGTCAGCCTGCTCATCGACAATTCAGGCTCCATGCGCGGCCGGCCGATCACGGTTGCCGCCATGAGCGCCGATATCCTGGCCCGCACGCTGGAGCGTTGCGGGGTGAAAGTGGAAGTCCTCGGCTTCACCACCCGGATGTGGAAGGGCGGCCAGTCGCGCGAGCGCTGGATCGCCGCCGGCAAACCCGCTAATCCCGGGCGCCTCAACGATCTGCGCCACATCGTCTACAAATCGGCCGACGCGCCCTGGCGCCGGTCCCGCAAGAGCCTCGGCCTCATGCTGCGCGAAGGCATCCTCAAGGAAAATATCGATGGCGAGGCCCTGCTCTGGGCCCATGGCCGGTTGATCGCCCGCGCCGAGCAGCGCCGCATCCTGATGGTGATCTCCGACGGCGCGCCGGTGGATGATTCCACGCTCTCGGTCAATCCCGGGAATTATCTGGAGCGCCATCTGCGCGGAGTGATCGACTGGATCGAGATGCGCTCGCCGGTGGAACTCATTGCGATCGGCATCGGCCATGACGTGACGCGCTATTACCGCCGCGCGGTGACCTTGGTCGACGCCGAGCAGCTCGGCGGCGCGTTGATGGAGCAGCTCGCCTCCTTGTTCGACGAAGACCCCGGCGCGAAGTTCAAACGCGCTGATTGAGCTTTAGAAATCCCCTCACCCCAACCCTCTCCCGCAAACGGGAGCGGGAGTTCGATTGAGTTCCCTCTACCACGAAGTGGGAGAGGGAGGGGCCCATGGCGAAGGCACGGGAGGGTGAGGGTTGCCGCGTCGACAGATTCCAAGCATTTAGGCCAACTCTTTCCTCACCGCGGCGGCGAGTTGTTCGTACTCCGCCATCTCGTTGTAGATTTGCGCCGAGATGCGAAGCCAGAGCTGGTCGGCAAACGGGATGATCGGAATTTCGATGCGGTGCCGGTCCCAGAGCCGATCGTGCAATGCCTTGGCCGTGTCGAGATTGGCCGCGGAGGCCGTCGGCAAGGCGATCGACGCCATGGCGCCGCGCATGGCCGCCGGTGCAGTGGCCTTGGTGCCGAAATCGGCAATCAGCATGTCGGCAGCACATCGCGCCAGATCGCGGTTATTCTCGCGAACCGCCCGGTCGCCCATGGCGCGATAGAAATCGATTCCCGCCGGCACGCAGAGCCAAGCCGAGGGATCGCGGGTGCCGGTCCAGCCGAATTCCGTGCGAAAGCCCTTGCCATAGCCATGGGAGATCACGGTCGGGTGGAGGTCGGCCTGGGCGTGCTGGGCCGCCCAGAGAAACGCCGCACCCTTGGGCGCGAAGAGCCATTTATGGGCATTGCCGGTGACCCAATCCGCACCCAGCGCCGTGGCGTCGAAATCGATGTGCCCTGGGGCATGGGCGGCATCGACGAGGACTTGCGCGCCGACGGTCTTGGCCGCCCTGGCGATCTCTGCCACCGGCAGGATCGTCGCCGTGGGCGAGGTGATGAGGTCGAGAACGACGAGACGCGTGCAGTCGGTGATCTTGGCCGAGACCGCATCCACGACATCTTTTGGCCCCTGCAGGGGAAACGGCAGATGCGCCTCGACCAGCAGCGCACCGCTCTCCGCGCAGACATGACGCAGGATGTTGCGCACCGCCGGATAGATGTGATCGGTGATCAGCACCTCATCGCCCGGCTTCAGGCGTAGCGAGCGCAACACCGCATTGCAGCCGGCCGTCGCATTCTCCACGAAAGCAAGATCGGCGGCCTTGGCGCCGACGAACTCGGCGAGCTTCGCACCCGCCTCGGCCAGGCGCTGGGGCAGCTCGCGCGACATGAAGCGCACCGGCTGGGATTCGAGGCGCTGGCGCAGGTCGGATTGCACCGCCAGCACTTCCCTCGGGGCCGCGCCATAGCTTCCGTGATTGAGGAAGGCCATGTCGGGTTCGAGCTGAAAGCGCTCGCGCATGCCCGGTCCGAAGTTGGCGATCATGGGTTCTCACCGAAGGTCATCACGAATTCCCCGTCAATGCCGCCAGCAGGAAGGCGATCAGCACATAGCCCATCACCTTGTGGAAATAGAGGTAGTATTTGGGCCAGCCCTGCAGATCGAAGGCCCCGTGCTCGATGCGCAATGTCACGAAGGGCAGCAGGGCATCGAAGCTGTAGATCAGGCGGTCGACGAACCGCATGGCCCGCATGCGCACCGCCGGATCGTAACCGAAGACGAAGGCGCCCAGCGGCACCAGGGCCAGGATCCAGATGCCGGCGCGCTGGGGATAAAGCCCGAAGCCGATGATCGCCCAGCGCATGGCCTGCCAGAGCCAGGCAATACCCGTCGCATTGTGCCACTCGCGCAGGGAGCCGGCGTAGAGCACCTGCCTGGCCGTGTCGGCATATCCCGCGGCGCGCAGAACGTCGGAAAGG